>JAFYBQ010000021.1 GCA_017540085.1 Synergistaceae bacterium
CCCCCCCTTGCAGGTTCACCCCCTGTATATCTCCGCGAAAATCACCCCCCTAAATCCCCCCTTGGCAGGGGGGACAAGACTCGCCGGGGATTCTCGCCTCCCCTGCGTAAGGGGAGGTGCCTGAAAGGCGGAGGGGTCGCTGACGGAGGGGGCGCGGAGGGGTCAGTGGCCGTCTTACTTCCTCGCGCCTAAGTACCCGGCAATCTCAATACATACGGCTTTTGCCTCGTCAATATCCTCATCCCTGATATACTCCGGGTGAGCGTGGAATATAGGATCTCTCACCCATTGCAGTTTGGCGAATTTCTCCTTCCAGTATGATGAGTAGGGTTTACCGCCGAAATACGCCCCGAAACATTCGTTCCAGTACTGACGCATTACAGCTCCGAGCGCGTTTATCGGCAACACATCGAGGAGTCCTGCGTCAGGGTTGTACTTTCGCTTTGTCTTCTCAAGTGAGTTCATATATTCCTCAGTCGCCAGCATGGGATTTGCCTTCTTGAGTGCGTCATCAAGATTTTCCGGGACGGTGTTCAGTATCCGCGATAATTCGTCCTTCATTAGGCGGACTATCATTTTCTGAACGCTCAGAATCCGCAGGATTTCAGGCGACAATTTCACTTCCGCGTCAAGTATCAGCGTATCGCCCTTGTTGTAGCCGTCAAGTTTCTTCTTGAACGCCGCGAGAATTTCAGCGTCTGCATTTTCCTGCGAGTAGACTCCAGCGTCAAGCCCTAATTCAGACAGAAGACTCCCAGAATATTCGAGATTGTGCAGCAGGGCTTTCAGTGTCGGCAAAATTATATCTGCCTCCGTAACGTATGCCAGCGTCAGGAGTCCCTCAAAGAATTTCCCGAAGTCGTTAAACTCCAAGAGGCTGCACCCTGAGAGTGAGACATTCTGCGCCGACCATTTCCCGGAAGAGCTGTGAAAGCGCAGGCCGTTCACGAAATACGAATATATATATATCCTCAGCCAAGCGTTGTTCTCATCAATCTTCCGCGACTCCTGAATCTCGTCAGCAATTTTCAGCAGGCAATATCTCCGGGCGGTGTCATAATTCGACTCGTCCTTCTTTGCGCCGTCAAGCTGTGAGTAAAGCAGGTATTCCAGCCCCTTGTAGGCCATAATCCTGATATTGTCCTCCTCGGAGGCGGGGTACTGCTTTTTGTCGTCCTCGTCGGCGAGCATGAAGAAGCTATAGACGTAACGCGCCATGATAAAACATCTCTCGGCCCTCTCTGCGTTGGTCATGGCAGTGTCATCGCTGTTGAAGCTGCTTACCATTGCGAGATAGTTGGCTCTGACTTCCCGGAAATGCCCCGCGCTGTAATGAGTGTCGCTTAGGTAGGGAGTGCCGTATTTGCCATTCATATTTGTGGCAAGAATTTTCCCCTGAAGGAATTTCGGAAGCTCCCCGAATGTCTCAACCTTCACGGGCTTTCGTGACTCTTTCGGCTCAGGGTTTCCGTGTGATTTCTGGCCTTTTGTTTCGGGGGTATAGGCTTCAAGCGGGACATATCCGCGGGCTACAAGCTCTTCAATTTCCTCGCTGACATCCGCAGGGAGATCCGGGAGTTTTTCGGCCTCTGTTTTCTCTTCAGGGTGAAGGATATTGAGCCGCTCTCTTGCCTTCTGAATCATGCCGGAATTTTCCCATGCCTTTAGTTTTTCTTCAGGGAATGGGACTGCCGACTCGACGTTCTGAATCTGTATCTTCCCGCTGTCGTTCATGCTCTTTGTGAATCTTACGGGATGCCCTTCCGCTGACGGCTCAACCTCAAGAAACACGGCTAATACCGGGTCAATGATATTTTTCTCGTTGAAGGTGTAAAGCGTGCTGTCCTTTGCGCGGACTTTCCCGAAAGGCGGATCATTGTAGCGCATGAAGAAATCTATCTCGCCTTCCTCCGACAATGCCGACATGACATCAACAGACAATGCCGCGGGCGATTCTGTCTTCTCCTTTACGTCATACGCCGCGGGGCCTTCTATGTTGTTGCCGAGCCTGAATGTTACGCGGATCATCGGCTTCATTTTTCCGCAGGTCAGCAATTTCCGCCTCAGTGCGCGGTCCTCTATCTGATTCAGGTGAATGAACACGGAGCCTTCAGACCTTAACGGGACATTATATTTCTTGAGGATTGGACATTTGATGAACCCGTACAATTTATCCCTGTTAGGGTTGAAGTAGTCAAAATCTCCCTCGAACCTTTGAGTCTGCCAGTCGATGCTCCTGAATTTTTCCGGCTCAGTCTTCACGGCCATGTTAGCTTTGTCCGACAGTCTCACAGCGTCATCAATGATTTTTGTGTCTGACGGCTGGGACTCTAGCCATTCTTTTAGCGCGTCAATATTTGCCTGTGAGTGAAGCGCGGACTTCTCCGGGAAATTCTCCGGGGAATATCCCAATAATTTCCACGCGGCAGAGCATACGCACCTGAAGCAAAGCTCCCTGTGATCCTCCGGGTAGTCGTAATTCGTAACGGCACTGGTAATTATCCACCGTAACAGCGCATTGACCTGCGGCGGCTCAAGTTTGAGGATGACGGAAAAATTACGGGGTGTAATCGGCTCGCTGACTATGAGACATGCCGCGGCTAACATTCTTGAAGCTGCTGATGTTGACGCGGTGAAGGCCGCCCGGAAATCGTGAATGTTCATGTAAGTTTTCACGCTCCGTGCGTTTTCGCCCATCAGGTAAAGAACAAAGCCGTAAATCTCAGAAGCCGCCGTGTTAGTCTGATTCGACCGCCACAAATTTTTTGCCTCGTCAAGAATCTGGCGCATTCTCATGGAGTATGGCCTATCCTCGTGGACTCTCACCGCGTAATCGTATTTCGTCAGAATGCTTTCTAGTGTGGACTGTATTTTGTCCATGCGGTCTTTGCGGAATTTGCGAACATAGTCGGTATTGAGTATGTAGCTGTCTGATTTAGCGTCAAGATCATCATAGCATTCTTCAAGCTCATCTGTGAATGAGGGCGTAATATTTTCGGGCTGTGCGGGAGCTTGTGCGGGAGGCTGTGCGGGGATTGGGACTGACGGAGCTACAGACGGCGGGGCATAGGCTACAGCGGGTGCGGTAAATGAAGCGGGCAATGAAGGTAACATCGGCTGCTCCGCAAGAGGGTTAATTCCCCATACAATCGGGTAAACGTAAATAGCCTCGCCGGAGGGACTGCCAAGAGTGAAAAAATCATCCTCGCACCTGAGAATTACGCCGGAGGTTTTCCGTCCGTCCGGCATCATCATAATCTCAACATTACGCCCAAGAAACTGCTGAATAATATTACGGTTCAAAAACTAACAACCCCTTTTTACTAGAATTTACTGAAATAATAACAGGCCGCCTCAAAAAACTTCATGCTGAAATTTCCCGGAACGTTCCTGTAAAGATTTTTCCCGGCGCGTTCAACATGCCCCATTCTGCCGATAATGCGTCCGTCCGGGGATGTTATACATTCTACAGCAAAACGCGAACCAGAGGGATTATTTTCTGTGAGCATTGACGGATTTCCGCAGAAGTCGCAGTACTGCCCCGCAATCTGTCCGCCCGTCATAAGCCGCGTAAAGTCCGCCTCATCACACAAGAATCTCCCTTCACCGTGTGAAATCGGGATTGAGTAAACCTCGCCGGGGTTCGTGAATCTCATCCACGGAGAATTATTGCAGACGACTACGGAGCGTATTATTCTCGACTGATGCCGCCCGATTCGGTTGAACGTGAGAGTCGCGGAAAGCTCGCCGGGATTCATGAATTTCCCGTGCGGTAAAAGCCCGGTCTTGATTAGTGCCTGGAAGCCGTTGCAGATTCCGCAGATTAACCCGCCCCGGTCATCAATGAGATTTTCCACAGCACTGCGGACTTCAGGACTACGCAGAAATATCGCGATGAATTTCCCGCTTCCGTCAGGCTCGTCCCCGTTCGAGAATCCTCCCGGAATAATCAGCCCCTGCGACTGTCTCAATGCCTGCGCGAATCTTTCGGCGGACTCCCTCATTATGTCAGGCGTAAGAGACCTCACTATGAATATTTCGGCTTTCCCCCCGGCCATGTTCACGGCTCGCGCTGTCTCGTACTCGCAATTAGTCCCGGTAAAGACAGGTATCAGGAATTTCGGCGACTGAATCGGAGGCAGGGTATATTCAGCCCGTTTGATGTCAGCAGAAATGCTTACGGCGGGAATTTCGGCGGGTTCGTCTGTCTTTGACGGGAAAATTTCAGCCAGCGGGGAGTCATATATAGACTCGGCATAAGACAGCGGGATTCTTTCTCCGTCAGCCATAATAATATCAGGCTCATCAATAACGCGCCCGACAACGGGATAATTCACGGGCGAGTCTTCAGCAATTTCAATCACAAAAACACCGCGCCCGGACTCCGGGACATTCCCCGAAAACGTGAAGCCGAGATTATTTCCCAGACACATGCGGAATATCTCTGCCTCGATTCCGCCGTTTGACACGAGAGAACACGCCAATATTTTCCCCAGCTCATTCATTGCTTCAATATCGGCAAAAATTCTCAGCATTGAGTCTCTCACCGGAAGCCCCCGCGAATCATATTCAGGCCGGAGAATTATAACCTTTGACCCAGCCCGCTTGAACTCAGGAGAGATTACCCGGCTGACATTTGCGACAGAGACCGCGAACGCAATCAATGACGGCGGAACATCATATCTCACTCCGTCAGCCCCCGTGAAAGTCCCGCTCATAGAGTCCTTTCCCCCTATCGCGCCGACTCCGTAATCTATCTGAGCTTTCAATGCTCCCAATAACGCCTCAAACGGCAATGCCCACCGCGCCGGGTCATTCTCAGGCTTCCCGAAATATTCCTGCAATGACAGCCAGCAATGAGACAGACTCCCCCCTGCCGCAACAATCCTGCATAACGCCTCAAGCACCGCAGTATATGCCCCGTCAAAAGGATTCATATACGGGTCAAAGCCGTATGACATAAGCGAGCATGTATCAGTCTCACGCATGGCAGGGATTTTCGCGCACATGGCCGAGGCCGGAGTCTTCTGATATTTCCCCCCGAACGGCATTAATACCGTGTTCCCGCCGACAGTGGAGTCGAATCTCTCTGACAGTCCGCGCTGTGAGCAGTTGTTGAGATCTGCGAGGCAGTCCGGGAATTTTGCGGGTGAAATTTTCTCGGCTGACTTTGGACTCACCTTCACCGAAATATGCCGGGCGGCTCCGTTCGTGTCAATGAACGAGCGCGATATGTTGACGATTTCACGTCCGCGCCAAGTCATTCGCATACGGCCTGAGTCATTCACGGTTGCTATTGCTGTGGCTTCTGCGTCCTCAGACAGTGCGAGAGCCTTCACGCGTTCGACATTCTCCGGGGAAATTACGACTGCCATACGCTCTTGGGACTCGCTTACTGCTATTTCCGTTCCGTCAAGCCCGGAATACTTCAGCGGAACAGCGTCAAGATTTATGTCGAGACCGTCAGCCAATTCACCGACAGCGACACTAACCCCGCCCGCGCCGAAATCGTTACAACGTTTCACGAGCCGGGTAAATTCGGGATTCCTGAAGAGACGCTGTAATTTGCGTTCTTCCGGGGCGTTGCCTTTCTGGACTTCCGCGCCGCATGTCCCGATTGAGTCGGCTGTGTGTGAGACTGATGAGCCTGTCGCGCCTCCGATACCGTCCCGGCCTGTTCTGCCTCCGAGAAGTAATACAATGTCGCCCGGCTTGGGACTCTCGCGGATAACGTCAGACTCTTTCACCGCCGCTATGACCGCTCCGACCTCAAGACGTTTTGCCCTGAAGCCCTCGTGATATATTTCGCGGACGATCCCTGTAGGCAGGCCGATTTGATTTCCGTATGAACTGTAACCCTGCGCGGCCTTTGTGATGATTGTCCTTTGCGGTAATTTTCCGGGCATGGGTGATTCGTATGGATTTCCTGCCCCTGTGATTCTCATGGCCTGATAGACATATGCGCGCCCTGAAAGCGGGTCTCTTATCGCTCCTCCGATACAAGTCGCAGCACCTCCGAAAGGCTCGATCTCTGTCGGGTGATTGTGGGTCTCATTCTTGAACAGCAAGAGCCATGACTCTCCGTCAACGTCAATTCTCACGGTGCAGGCGTTATTTTCCCCGCTGTCGTGAATGTCATTGAGGAGTCCTTTTGACCGCAGATATTTCGCGCCGATTGTGGCAATGTCCATGAGGGTAACGGGCTTTCCTTCCGGGTAATGAAGCTCCCTGCGTATGTCCGTGTACAATGCGTAAGCGTCCCTCACAGCGTCATCATGAATTTCCGCGCCGTCAATGTGAGTCGTGAATGTAGTGTGCCGGCAATGGTCAGACCAGTATGTATCAAGCACCTTAATTTCTGCCCTAGTCGGCTTGCGTCCCTCGTCATCAAAATATTTCTTTACGCAGGCTAAATCTTCCCGGCTCATCGCGAGTCCTTCAAGCGTCATAACATCGTCAACCGTCATAACGTCATCGGGAACGGGATAATCAGCGGTGAGGGATTCATATTCGGCTAATTGTGCCTCTCTTGCCTCGACGGGGTTAATCAGGTGTTTCTTCACGGCCATGAAGTCAGAGATTTCGCCGTAGAACAGGTAGATTTTTGCGGTGCGTATCATCGGCCTGAAACCGAGAAGGAGGCCGGCGCACTGCATAGCGGAGTCGGCTCTCTGATCGTACTGTCCCGGAAGAAATTCGACAGCAAGAATATGATCCGCGTCATTCGGGATTTCGGTCAATATGTTGTCGGTGAAAGGCTCTGCGAAAATTGAGTCCCTGCACGTAATGAGCTGTGAGTCTGTGAGTCCCTGAATATCGTAGCGGTTGAGGATACGTATATTTCTGACGGACTCGGAGCCTTTGAGGGTTCGTATTTCTGCGAGGAGTGATAATGCTTCGGGGTTGTGGGAGTCTTTACGCTCCGTGAAAATTCTGTGTACCAAGATGATACCTCCATGCGGAATTTTGGGATAAGTTTAGCATGAGGGGATTATTTCGTAATATATCAGGAATGAAATTTTGAGGGCGGGAAAATTTATCTTTGGACAAAAAAATTACCGTCATAAAATCTTAACGGTTTAGCATGAAAAAATTGCGTAATGACTGTGGCACCTACGAAAAAATACCGGGTCAGTAACGGACATTCCCGGCGGAAACTAATCTTTCCCGGGAAAACTCCGAGAATGATTAACGGATAAAGTATTTCTGCGTTCAGGCACTAGAAAAACAGCGATATGGCGTATACGGCTGTGATGACTGCGCCTGCTGCGTAGGCAAAAAGTTTGTACGTTTTCATGGCGCGTGCGTAATCGGCCTCAGTTGCTTTTGTGGCTGTAGCTTTGGCTTTCATTTGCGCGTCATAATCGTACGAATTCCTTTTCATGATACACGATTCCCTTCTGTGAGAATATTATTGACTTGTGGAAATTTATAGGATGAGTAAATTTTACCAAAAACACGCGGCAAATCAAGAAAAAATTTTGTCATTAATGTATCATTATCAGTAAAAGACGCAGAAAAAAGGACGTGAAATTTTTGCGGATACTTCACACATCAGACTGGCACATAGGCAAAAAGCTGAAGGAGCATGACCGCGCAGACGAGTTCAGGAAGTTTTTTGCGTGGCTTGAGGACGTTGTTGACCGAGAGAAGCCCGACGCGATTATAGTAGCCGGGGATGTTTTCGACAGCCGCAACCCGTCAGCCGAGTCGCAGGAAATGTACTATTCATTTTTCGGGAAGATCGCCGGGGGTGAAAGGTCGTGCCGGAACGCCGTAATCATCTCAGGGAATCACGACTCCCCCGCGCTGATTGACGCTCCCGCCGGGGTAATGGGACGCTGCAATATTCACGTTATTGGCCGCTCGCGTGAGGACGAAATTATTACCCTCACAGACTCAGACGGAAAGCCGGAAATGATAGTGTGCGCTGTTCCGTTTCTGCATGACAGCGAACTAAGGACAGCGAACGCCGGGGACACATTCGACATTACCCGAAAGATTCAGGAGGGCATAAAGAATCATTACGCGGAAATTTTCGCCCGTGCGCGTGAAATCCGCGGGGATTATGACATTCCGATAGTGGCGGCGGGTCATCTGTTTCTTGAGGCGGGGAAAACCCGAACCGATGAGGGCGAGCGGTCTATGTATCTTGGGACGGCGGTAAAGGTCGGTACGGACATTTTCCCGGATGATATTGCGTATATTGCGCTGGGACATCTCCATTCACCGCAGGCAGTCGGGCGGGCGAATATACGCTACAGCGGGTCGCCGATTGCGCTTACGTTCGGGGAATGGGGAGTCCCGAAAACTGTCAGCATTATTGACTTTGACGGGCGGAATTTTGCGGGAGTCCGTGAGATTGAGATTCCCATGTGGCAGAAGATGAAGCGAATCTCCGGGGACATGGCGAAAATTGAGGCAGACCTGCGCGGATTAATGTCGCTGAATGAGTCAGTGTGGGCGGAAGTTACGTACACAGGCGACACACAGCCGGGCGATATTCAGCAGGAGCTTGAAGAGATCGTGAAGGAGTCAGCGGTTGAAGTCATAAGCATTATCGACAAGGGGGAATATATTTCGGTGAATGATGACGGTTTCGGCGGGAAAACGCTAGATGACATTGACCCGGTGAAAATGCTCCGGCGGAAAATGGACAGCATGAAAATCCCGGAGGAGAAACGCACGAAAATGGAGGAGCTTTACGGGGAAATACTGCGGGAAATATCAGCGGAGGAAAAATTATCATGAAGATATTATCCATAACGTTAAATAATCTCAACTCACTGCGCGGGACGTGGAATATAAATCTTGAGGATAAAGCGTACACTTCCGGCGGTATATTCGCTGTAACAGGGCCGACAGGAGCGGGAAAGACTACTATATTTGACGCTGTATGCCTTGCGCTTTACAGGAGGACTCCGAGACTCCCGCATGTAACATCAGGCGAGAACGAAATAATGTCAAAGCACACTAATTCATGCGGGGCAAAAGTGAAATTTGAGTCCGGCGGGAAAATTTACGTCTGCGAATGGAGTCAGAGACGAACGGGGAAAACATTTCAGGCGACTCATACTATATCACTTGACGGAAAGCCGCTGACGGATTCGCAGAAACAGAAAGACACATCAGCCCGCGTGAAAGAAATAACCGGGATGGATTTTGACAGGTTCGTGCAGGCAGTGCTTCTTGAGCAGGGAGGCTTTGACAGATTCCTTAACGCAAAGAAAAACGAGCGGGCAGAAGTCTTAGAGCTTATCACAGGAACAGGGATATACAGCGAAATTTCAAGCAGGGTATATCGGCGCAGCAAGGACAAACGCACGGAGCTTGACGGAAAACGCAAAGAACTTGAGTCAGAGAAATCACGCTTTGAGGGAATGACGCAGGAAAGTTTGCAGGCAGAAATTTCACGTATGAATGACGAAATTTTACGGGCTGAGGCCGGGCACAAGTCAACCGGGGAAATATTGACATGGCAGCGCGAAATCATGAAGCTGAACAATGACATGGCCGGAGTCCGCAGAGATATAGCCATTCACGCACAGGAGTCAGCAAACTTTGAGGCCGGGCGCGTGCTTCTTGAGTCGGCGGAACGTGCGGTGAGTCTCGGCGGTGAATATGAAGCTCTGCGGGCAAAGCGTGAGGCGGTGAAAAGGGCTGAGGGTGATATTTCTGCATTGTCGGCGAAAATCTCATCACAGGAGTCGGAATGCTCGAAAATTTCGGCGGGGCTTCCCGGAATGAATGATGAGCTGTCGCGCCTCAGAGGGGAAATTTCCGGGTCTTCTGAGGCTGTCGTCAAAGAGATTGAAGCGGCTGTGAAGGATTATGAGCGTCAGAAAAATAATCTTGGGGAGGCAGAACGGGAAATATCACGGCTCGGCCATGTGTGCAGGACAGCAAAAGACAATCTCGAACGCATAGAGGCCAGCGGGAAAAAATTACTGGCGGAAAAAAACAGGCTTGACGAAAGGCGCAGGACTCTTCATGAACAGTTCATGAGCATGGACGCAAAGACACGCGAGGCAGTTCTTGACGAGGAACGCGCAAAACTTCAGCCCGATGTCCCCTGCCCCCTTTGCGGCTCAACGTCTCACCCCGGAATCGCTCATACATCTTCAGGCGGTGAAAATCCTGATGACATGTTCGCGGCAAAAGCCAAACTCAATGAGGATTGCAAAAAGGCGGAGGAGGCTGTGAATGTCGCGGATAAAAAATTGCAGGACGAGCGCGACAGATGGCAGGAGGCACACGATGAAAAAATTTCGGCCTTCAATGAATATTCACGTCTTGTTGAAGAGGCAGCAAAGTGCAAAACGAAACTTTCTGAGGCAAAATCAGCATTGACCGACTCAATCCGCCCTGCGGGAATCACATGGGACGATGACACACGGAAAATGATGACGCAGGCGCGGGAATGGTCAGCGAAAATTGACGGCCTCGAAAAACGCATACAGTCATCACAGCAGGATTTGAGTCAAATACAGGCCGTAATACTTTCCGGGCGTGAATCTCTTGACGCGAAACGCCGGGAGCTTGAGACTTTTTCGGCGGAGCTTGGCGGACTCGAATCGTCATTCGCGGAAAAGCTCAGGCAGAAGAATTTTGACGGTGAAGAATCTTTCCTGCGGGCGCGGAGTCGTTCAGGTGAAATTGAGTCTCTCCGCAGGAAACGCGATGAGCTGTCAGCAAAAACGGCCATGCTTGACGGGGCATTGATGAGCATACAGAAACAGCTTGACGAACAATCAGCACGGAACCTCACATCAGAGTCTCCCGAAAAAATAGAGGAATTATACAGACTGGAAGACTCCAGCCTCAAAAAACTTCATCAGGAAATCGGCATACTGACTCAGAGACTGAAGAACGTAACAGACAGTGCCGCGAAAGTGAAAGCACTTGAGGCCGAATATGACGATCTCAAAGCCAAGTGCGATGACTGGGACATGCTGAACGATCTCATAGGCTCGGCGGAGGGCGACAAGTTCCGGGTTTACGCGCAGAAAGTAACGCTATCCCTTGTCGTGAACAACGCCAACGAGTATTTACGCAAAATGAACGGACGCTACACGCTGATACAGACTCCCGGAAGCGATGAGCTTGAACTCAGCGTGAAGGACAGCGAGCAGGCCGGGACAGTCAGAACAACCGAAAACTTGTCCGGCGGGGAAAAATTCATCATCAGCCTTGCATTAGCCCTCGGACTTTCTCAGATTTCAGGCAGCAGGGCGCAGGTTGACTCGCTTTTCATTGATGAGGGATTCGGCTCTCTTGACGAGGAAGCATTAAGCTCCGCGCTTGACGCTCTCGGAGAAATTCGCCGCGAGGGAAGAATGATAGGCATAATCTCTCACATCTCAGGCATAAGCGAACGTATCACCGCAAAGATTAACGTGATACGCAAATCAGAAGGCACAAGCATGATCATCGGGCCGGGCTGCTCCGGGTCAATGTAGGCGCAGGGCTTGAGGTTTGACGGGATAATTTGCGCGTGGTAGAATGCTCGCTGTGATTTACGGGGCGTAGCGCAGTCTGGCTTAGCGCGCATGGTTCGGGTCCATGAGGTCGGAGGTTCGAATCCTCTCGCCCCGATAGCGGCAAAAATCGGGATTCCTTCAGGGGAGTCCCGATTTTTTTTGTGCTGAAATTTTCCCTATGATTTACGTGATAGAATGTGAAAAATTGAAAGGTGGCATTTTACTTATGCTTGAATCTTCATTCACACCGCTGAAGCCGATTCCGTCATCTGCTGATTTTTACAGGTACTTTTTCAGCCAGTACAGTTTTATTAAGGCAAATGACCTCTGTATGCGTTACGCTGTTGAAGTTATCCCTAAAGAAGAAAAATTGCGGGCTGTTCACGCTGTAGTTCACATGAACGGCGAAGAGAATGAAGAAAATTCGGTGTTCCTTAAAGGTATGGGCGTATGTATTCCATATTTGGAGGAGCTGAAAAAAGAAGACCGCGGATTTTCTCAGGATCTTCTCAATTTTTCTGCCGACTGTCTCAGGAAGAAAGAGACCCGCTTGACTGGTTTTTGCTGACGAATGAATTTCTGATGGTTTATGCCGTGTGCGAGCGGGCAATAATTCACTTCATTTCCGACACAGAACAGACAGCGGAAAATAACGGCGGATTTATCAAAGAGAAACAAATACTGTCAATACTTTCGCAAATACTCAGCGGGCGGGGTACTCTTAAGACCTATGTAAAAATTGTAACGCGCACAACAGGGGGCATTTTTGCGTCTATGGAAGATATTAATGCCGTCTGGCTCTACTATACTTTGCTGCGACACTGCATAGCACACAGCGCGGGAATATGGGATCAGAAATTTCATGACAGCATGAAAAATAACACGGATAGCCGCCTGAAAAATGTCGAAAAAAGGCTCGCTATGCATCCCATTTACACGGGTACATATGACATTGATGATAATCCTTTTTTCAGAAATTATAAGGTCGGTAGTGTAATCGAAATTTCAGAGACACAGCTAAATTTCTTCCGCAACACTGTGCTGAGAGTCATAGAAGGATTAGAGAAACTCGGAAGGCAAGCCCCCCGGCCATGTGTTAAGCAGGGGGGATAAATGATTATCCGCTGAAACAGCCGGGGCATTTTCTCACAGTATTATGCTGATTCTGTTCACGCTGTCGGAATAATTATGCGCGATATTTTTCGCTATCTTCCTGAGCATGGCCACGCCCAAATGAATATCATCGTCATCATCTGCACGGAATGGGTCAAATTCTTTCCCCGTGTACGCAAAATCAATCGCCGTAGAGCCGTCAGCCTCAGAATATGATATGCCCAAGTCAATATTCACGCTCTGCCCGTCAGCAAAGCACCCGGAAATTATCTCGTACACAAGCTCCTCACAGCACAATTCAAGCCTGTACGCAAGCCCCGCAGCAAGTCCGTATTTTTCGCTGAAACCGTGTATCCTCCCCTGCATTTCGAGAAGGTCAAAATCTTTCTGCCGTATCTCGTAGCTAAGGTACTTCAGTTTGCGGATGAATGCCACTGTCTTTTCACGCTTTGGACTGTCGAATATCTCCGCCGGAGTACCCTGCTCATATATTCCCCTGTCAGCAAAGAAAAGCACCCTGTCGGCAACTTCACGCGCAAAATTCATCTCATGCGTAACAATAAGCATCGTCATGTTATGTTTCGTCAGCATACGAATCATCGCAAGCACTTCCCCTACCATCGTGGGATCAAGCGCGCTCGTAGGCTCATCGAACAATAACACTTTCGGCTTCATCATGAGGGAGCGGCATATTGCTATTCTCTGCTGCTGGCCGCCGGACAAATGCGCTGGCATTGAGTGAGCTTTTGACGTGAGTCCGACTTTCGACAGCCATTCATGCGCGAGGGACTCGGCCTCTTTCCGGGACATTCCCGCGAGCCTTACGGGGGCGAGGCACAAATTATCCATCACGTTCATGTGCGAGAACAGATAAAATTTCTGGTACACCATTCCCATTTTCCGCCGTATCCTGTTCACGTCAGCACCCCGGGCTGTGATTTCCTCGCCGTCAATGAATATCTGCCCGCTGTCGGGTTTTTCGAGAAGCTCAAGCGAACGCAGAAAGACGCTTTTCCCGCACCCTGAGCCGCCGATTATGGCGATTCTTTCTCCCTCGTCAACAGTAAGATTCACATCATGAAGGACGCTGAGACTCCCGAATGACTTGCAGAGATTCTTAACTTCTATAAGGCTCATGATAACTGCTCCCTTCTGTTCTGGAAATAGTCAGACAGCGCGAATATCCCGTGAACGATATACGCCAGCGCAAGATATATCAGCATTCCGATTATGATTGTGATCATCGGCTGCATTGTCCGGGAAGCTATGTTGTTGATTACCCGCGTTAAGTCTGTGATTGATACGTAGCCGACAACGCTCGTCCACTGAATCAGGTTTACTACTGTTGACTGGTACACGGGCTTTGCGATTCGTATCACCTGCGGCAGTGTTATGAGCCTGAAAGACTGCCACGCCGAGAAGCCGAGAGTCCTTGCCGCCTCTACCTGCCCTTTGTCTGTCGCGCTGACTGATGCCCGGAGCAATTCAGCCACATGCGCCGCCACGTTAAGGGAGAAAGTAATCACGGCGATAGTGTTCGCGTCAAGAGGACTGCGGGCGAATATTCCGTAGTACATGAGCATTAACAGCATGAGAACGGGAGAGCCTCTCAGGACAACAATATATATTTTCGCCGGGACGCTAAATATTTTGAGGCTTGACATTCTCAGCAGGCAGATTAACGCGCCGAGAAGAGTCCCGAAAAGCATGGAGAAGAAAGAAATATATATTGTCGCGTTGAGACCCTTCAGGATGGTCATGTATGAGCCGCCCTGAATTAGAATCCTGTATAGGATTTCGCTTAATGGCATTGAGATTTTGACTCCTTCCGTGAAATTATGCGTATATTATAATGAACGCGCAGAAATTTTCAGGGGGGATAAATATCCGATGAGAAAGATTTTCCGGCTTATCACTGCGGTATTACTCATAACAATTTTCACAGCCCCGGCATTTTCCGCACTAAGGCTACAGCCTCACACAAAGTACACGCTTTACATCGGCATGAATGACGGCAAGACGGGAAAACCTACATATGACTTGGCGGAAGCCCGGAAGATTCTCGTGAACGTTGCCGGGAAATATGTTGACGGCTACACGGTGTATGACGCTGAGGGATTCTGGCGCGAGGGCGAAAATACATACAGCGAGAAGACTCTAGTCTGCGTTATCGTTGACGTGTCAGAAGAATCCGTGCAGAAAGTCATGAATGAGGCACTGAAAATTTTCCGGCAGAATACGATTCTTGTTGAGCGGTCAGAAGTAGTGAGCGAATTTTACGGCGGGGATTATTGATATTGAGCGGGAAAATATGCGGGGGGCGGGAGCTGTCTCACCCCCCGTAATTTTTGCGGCTACTTTGCGGGCTTGAGGTGATAGAACGTATCGAACTGGTAATAAGGCTCAGAGAGTATTACGCCGTTCGGGACATCGTACTTTGTGCCTCTTCCGCGCTTGTGCTCGAACCAGAAGACAACATCAGACCGCCCGGAACTGAGCATAGCGGCTCTTGCGCTGGACTCGATGTTCTGAAGCCTGACATTGATTCCGAGTCTGCCTGCGATTTCGGCGAGTATTGCGGCGTTGAAGCCGTTTGCTGAACCGTCCGGGGCAATGTAGTCTATCGGGGGCATGTCTCCTGTTACAGCGGCGTTGATTGTGGGCGCACCGTCAAAATTCCTGAACATCACCGGGCCGACTTCCTGCAAGTCGGGGTTGGTGATGTGCCTTTCCTCCATCACTGCTGTGTCTGTGCCGAGTATGTATTTCCCCTGAAGGGTTATGAGAGTCCCGTCGCGCTTCATTTCGGTGATTGCCTTGTCGAACGACTCGCACAATGCCTTGTTGTTCTCAAAGAATCCGAACGACAGCAAAAACGGATCTTTGGGAGTCATCACAATACAGTTGATTGTGTAGCCGTGGTTGGCGTTCATGAAATACTCGGCGACAGATTCGGGCATGAGGATTTCGTCAATCTCTCCGGCGTTGAGAGCCATAATCATCTGTGTGATTGACCTGTAGAAGAAAAATTCAGGCATGGCCGGGTTGTTAGCCATCATTACGACATGGCCGGCATTGGCGATAATATTGCGGAACTCTTTCGGGGTAACATTGAGGCGTTCAATCATTCCGACACGGTGCGAGGCTTCAGCCGAGAACACAGCCGGAGCGAAAGCGAGAATCATAACTAGGGCGCATAAAACTTTTTTCATGAAAACAATTCCTCCTTCAATCTTCGTCAAATCTCAAATGAATAAACGTGTTCCATTCGAGATAGGGTTCAGAGAGTATTATACTTTCAGGGACATCAAGATACTTGTCGGTCATTTTGCTGACTTCATACCAGAAAACGACATCGGTCTTCCCTGAGACAATAGCGGCAGTCCGTGCGCCCGTCTCAACCTGAATCACATTGATGTTTACACGGAGCCGCCTCCCGATTTCCGCAAGAACGGCCATGCTGTAGCCCGCTGGGAGTCCCATGTCATCAACAAAATCAACAGGCGGAAGATCCCCCGTAACAGCAACTTTCACCGTTTGCGCGTCCGGGAAGCTGTCGAATGTTATGCGGTTCTGCCTGCGTCTTTGCTTGGGTGTGATTCCGTAAATGGCATCATAAGTTTCATCGGGCGGGAAATTTTTGACGTACTTCTGAAACAGCCCGGAAAGCGTGTAATCATTCCTCATTGAGACTAAAGCGGCGTTCCATCTGTCGCGGAGGTGAACGCGGTCTTTCATGAAGCCGAAACAAAGACTCATCTGCCCGGAGTTTGAGATACAGCAGGGTGTATAGCTTTTGTTGACCTTCATGAGGTACTCGGCGACGAAATCGGGCAATATCATTTCTTCAATGTCCCCGCGTGAAAGTGCCATCTGCATTTGGGACAGTGAGTCGTAGAACCGGGCTTTGCTTGTTGTGTGATCATCGCCGAGAATCGCCCAGCCCTTTGCGGCCCAAGAGTTACGCATGAGCATGAAGAACTCATCCGGGGAAGATTGCAGGCGTGTCAGCAGTCCGACATAATCATCATCAGCATACGAGATTCCGCCCAGCATGGCCGAAATCATGAGAATACACAGAAATTTTTTCACGGTATCAGACTCCTTTTCAGGTATTGAAGGCTCTTATGATACCACGATACTAACGCTTCCCGCAGCTGTGAATGTCTGTCAGTCAGTCGGCCTTCTCTCGTCATTGATGAGGATGTAATTTGCGGACGCTCCCGCCCTAAGTGCCGCTGAGGATTTTCGTGTGGACGTGGTAGCCGAGTCCCTCAAGATGATTCAGATTGTGAGGATTTCACGTTCCTGATGTCGCCTAACGGAATATCGCGGAAATTAGCGGCGTAAGTCTCACGGGCTGAAGGGTCAATTTCTGACGAGAAAACGCACCCGCACCCGGCATTCTCGAAAGCGAGACGAATACCGCCGATTCCCGCGAAAGGGTCGGCAAACTTCATTCAGTTGTGTATGTAGAAGTCAAGAAAGTCCCGGCTAAATATGTTCCAGCTCCATGGATTCCCCCCGGCGGGTCTCTTCCGAAGGTGAATGAATTTCTCCCAGTCGTAATATGTCTCTGACACTATGACCCCTTCAGGTATGTCCGGCTGAGTCGCGGAGCCTTTCACGACCTCGTACCAGAAAACGACATCCGCACGTCCCGACGCAAGCGCAGCACTCCTAGCAGCCGACTCAATATTCAGCAGCTCAATGTTCACGCCGAGACGCTTCCCGATTTCCGCAAGCACCGCAGTGCTGAACCCGGCAGGCTCTCCCGCGTCATTCATGTAGTCGACAGGCGGCAAATCTCCCGTTACAGCCGCACGGATTGTCCCGGCTCCGTCAAATTTCGCGAACTCGACAGCTTTCGGGGGATTCTTTCCGGCTGAGGACAGGTACATTCCTTCAAGTGCTGAGAGCGTCCAATCCCCGCGCATTTCTGTTATTGCCCGGCTGAATTTCTCGCATAATTCTTTGTTGTCGGCTCGGAAACCGAATGCCAGTCCCATCCCCTTTGAGCGCAATACTAATACTGACTCATATTCGGGACTCTGATTCATGAGATACTCGGCTGTTGCTTCGGGTAATACTATGTGCTTTATTTCCCCGGCGTTCAGTCCCATCTGCATGGCGTTCAAATTCGGGTAGAACTTCACGCGGACTTCTAGCAGCTCATTGTGAGGGGCAAAGGATTTCTGCCATTCCTGCGAGAATGACTCCTCCGTTGAGTTCAGCTTCTCAAGCATTCCCAGCGATATAACGCGCTTTTCGAGGCCGTACGACGTTCCGCACAGCCCTGCAACAAGCACTAACGCAAAAATTAATCTCTTCACGTTATTTTGACCTGCCCACGACTAAATCGGTATCCCACTCGTAATAAGGCTCAGAGAGTATTACGCCGCCAGAGGACGAGTCAACCATTACGCCTTTAAGGTTTTTGCCGAGCTTCTTGGGAGTCTTTATGCCCTCGGTGTTCCTGTACCAGAAAACGACATCCGCCCGGCCTGACGCGAGAGCCGCTGACCTTCCGCCCGCCTCAACGCTGATTACACGTATATTGCGCTTGAGCCTCCTGCCGATTTCCGCCAGTATTGCCGTGTTGTAGCCTGTAGCGCGGCCGTCCGAAGCTATGTAGTCGATAGGGGGAAGGTCTCCTGTTACCGCGACTCTTATCGGCTTTGAGCTTTTGAACTCGGTGAGCTTGACTTCTTCAGGCTCGTTTGTCCCGATGTTCTTGATGAATTTGTCCTCGATTGTCATTAATGTTCCGTCCTGCTTCATGGCCTTTATTGCGGTGTCAAAATCTTTCTTGAGTGCGGTGTTTCCTGCCTTGAAGCCGAATGATATTGTTGACGGCATCATGTTCAGCGAGAATTGTATCTCGTAATCTTTCGGGTTAGTGGCGGTAAGGTACATCACTACAGGCTCAGGCAGGACGATCTCATCAATCTTGCGCGCCTTCAGAGCCATCTGCATTGCCAGCAGTGAGTCGTAGAAGTGGACTACCCTTCTTGCCCTCACAAGCTCCGACAGGAATCCATCAAGAAGGTCATAATCTTCCCATTCCTGTTTGGCTGACTCCTCCGTGATTAGCGGCGTTAGTGCCTTCCTCAAGTCGTCTAACGCTTCCTGAAACTCGGCCTCTGTCGTACCCAAGTATGTGAGGATTCCTGAGTCCACCTTGTCAGACTCGGCGGCCATTACAGCACCGCACATAATCATCACAGCAACTAGCGCGCATAATATTTTCCTCAACATGAACTCCTCCTAAAACTTTTTGACCGCGACAAGCTCAATGCCGTCTTTTGTTACACCCACGCGGACATCATCGGCAATGTTTGCGATTATTGACTTCTCAAGCTCATCGCACAAATCAAGCTCATCTTCTCCGTGTGCTTCTACGTCCTGTTTGTATTTCTCCATTGACCACGCATAAAGGGAGTCGCTCATTCCATCATCGGGAATCCCTAACGCCCCGTAAGGCATAAGCCCGGTGCCGTATTCCGCCTGAAGCCTGAAACTTTCCTCAATGCCGTAAAGACTCGCTTCAATCATCCCGCGAATCTTGTCCATGATTCCAATGTGCGCCGTGTTCTTGCCGGTTGTTGACACTGAGAGGAACTCTTTGCGCTTTCCGTAGTCGAGATCGGATTTTGCCGTGAGGTGAAGCGTGAATGTCCGCTCTTCAAGCTCAAGCCAGAAATCCGCGCTGAACTCGCCCGCCACTGACTGAACCATGCTGAGTATCTCCTCAGAAAGAAGACGCACCCGGAGTTTTTCCTTCTCGCTGAGATGCAGAAGCCCTGCTGCTTTTTCGGTCATGCTGAGGGCTTCCGGCATTCCTAAACCTGCGTTTGTGATTCTGATTTTCTCTGTTGTGATTTTCTGTATCATTAATTTCACCTTCCTGCCGGATATTTTACCCTATACTGCTGATTTACTTAGCATACTCCGCAGAAACAGCTGCAGAAAAATTTTTGTCAGGCACAGCAACAGCCAGGCTAAGTTTTTATTTTTTGTGTTATCAGTATCAATACTTTCTGTTTTATGGGCAATGGAAAAAAAGTGTCCGTGAAATGAAATTACCTTCATAGTTATTCACCCAAATACAATTCAGGGGGGATTATATCAATGTTAAAAGGTATTCCCGATATTTTGTCGCCCGACTTGCTGAAAGTCCTTGCCGAAATGGGACACGGCGACACGATTGTTATATTGACGGAAATTTTCCATCCGCTTCAATGGGCAAGAATGGCGTTGTTATTCGCTGCGATGGGCACGGAGGCCCGGAAATTCTCGACGCTGTTTTGAGCCTGCTTCCGCTTGATACGTTTGTCGAAAAGCCCGTTACCCTCATGAAAGTTGTACCCGGTCAGGAAGTCGAGACTCCTATATGGGACACGTATGGGCAGATAATCGCCAAGTATGATGAGCGGGGAAAAGACGCGATTCAGTTCCTCGAAAGGTTCGATTTCTACGAGGAGTCGAAAAAAGCCTACGCAATAATTGCGACAAGTGAGAAAGCTCTGTATGCCTGCATGATTCTGAAAAAGGGCGTAATAAAATCATGAGGGTGTTATCATTCGGCTCTCTCAACATCGATAATGTTTACAGCGTTCCTCACTTCATAGCACGAGGTGAGACTCTCGCGGCGCGTTCGCTAAACGTCTTCAGCGGGGGAAAAGGTCTGAATCAGTCTGTCGCGCTCGCAAAAGCCGGGCTGAAAGTTTTTCACGCAGGGGCAATCGGTGAAAATGACGGTCAGTTTCTCGTTGATGAGCTTGAAGCGGCAGGAGTAAACACCGAGTACATAAAGCGGCTGAAGGGAGTCAAGACAGGCCACACGATAATACAGAACAACACGGACGGCGACAACTGTATACTGTTATACGGAGGAGCCAATCAGTAAATTTCACGCGCACAGATTGATGAGACACTGAAAAATTTTGCGGCCTGGGACGCTCTCGTCATTCAAAACGAAATCAGCGAGTCGGAATACCTCGCCGAAAGCGCAAAGTCTCACGGAATGATTGTAGCCTTCAACCCGTCGCCGATGGAAGAGAAAATTATTCCCGTCTTCAAGTATGCTGATTATTTGCTGCTGAATGAGATTGAAGCAGGGCAGTTCCTGAATGATGATGTCTCAAGCAAAAAGCCGGAAGAAATTGCAGGAAGACTCCGGGAAAAATTGCCTGACACAAAAATTGTTTTGACGCTCGGCACTAATGGAGCTGTGTATTCTGACAGCGAGATTACGTTCCCTCAGGAAGCATTGAGAGTGAATGCGGTTGACACTACAGCGGCGGGAGATACATTTACGGGATTTTTCCTGACGGGAATTTTTGAGGGGAAGACTCCGCAGTGGTCGATGAGATTCGCAACGAACGCCTCAGCAATCGCAGTAACAAGACACGGCGCGGCACCGTCAATACCATCAAGGGAAGAAGTATTAGAGAGAATGAAGTGAAAAGTAAAAGGGGGATTGAATTTTACCGTCCCCCTTTTTGATTCTTAACGCGATTTTGTTACAGCATTTTTCCAGCCGTCATATAAAGTTCTGCGTTCACTCTCGGCCATGTCCGGCTTGTACAAAGTGCGTTTCAGATTCTTGAAGACATCATCACCGTAAAGCCCCGCAGAAATTCCCGCGCAGTAAGCCGCGCCAATCCCGGATAATTCCTCAGCGTCAGGAACTCTCACGGGAATATTCAGCATGTCGCTCTGAAACTGCATGAGATATTTGTTGCGTGTCGGGCCTCCGTCGACTCTTAGTCCGCTAATTGTGATTCCTGAGCTTGAACGCATTGCCTCTACGATGTCCGTAATCTGATACACGATACAATCAAGCGCGGCTTTGACGATCTCATTTTTGCCCGTTGAGCGAGTCATTCCCACAATGCAGGCTGAAGCGTGAGAGTCTCAATACGGCGCGCCTAATCCCGAAAACGCCGGGACTAAATATGTTTTGTCGTTCTTGTTCGCTGACCGTGCAAGCGATTCAGTTTCTCCGGGACTCGCTATAAGTTTCAGGCCGTCTTTCAGCCAAGTGATTACGGCTCCCGTATAATTTATGTTGCCTTCTAGGACGTAATTCACTTTTCCGCCGATCTTCCACGCGAGACTCGTTACAATTCCCGCGTCGCTGAAGACCGGCTTTTCTCCCGTGTTCATCATGACAGAAGAGCCTGTGCCGTAAGTCGCCTTAATCATTCCCGCGTCAAGACAGCCCTGCCCGAATAACGCGCCGTGAGAGTCACCCAAGACTCCGCAGATAGGAATCTTCCTGTCAAGCCAGCCGTCAAAATCTGTCATGCCAGAATCGCCGTCAGAGTCTGTAACTTCAGCCATGCAATTTTTATCGAGGCCGAAAATTTTCAGAAGGTCATCATCCCATTCAAGCGTGTTGATGTTGAAGAGCTGAGTCCGCGAGGCGCTAGAGTAATCCGTCTGATGCCGTTCGCCGTTCGTGAGTTTGTAGACGAGCCACGAGTCAATCGTTCCTACTGCGATTTCTCCGGCCTTTGAGCGTTCAGAGACTCCTGCGACATTCTGGAATATCCACGTCAATTTAGCCGCCGGGAAATAGGGAGATAATTTGATTCCCGTCTTCCTGTAAACAGTCTCGGAATATCCCTGCTTTTCGAGTCCCTCGCAGATTTCAGCTCCCCTTGCGCACTGCCACACAATAGCGTTGTACAGAGGCTCACCCGTCTTCCTGCTCCAACATGCTGAAGTCTCGCGCTGATTGCTTATTCCCAACGCGGAAATTTCGCCCTTGTCGATTCCGGCTTTTGACACGAGGTCTTTCACAACCTGCAAAGTGTTCGCGTAAATTTCGCTGAGGTCGTGTTCAACCCAGCCTTTGTCGTTGATGATCTGCCTGTGCGGTTTGTCGGTTCTGCAAAGGAGTGCGCCTTTGTCATCAAACAGCAAAGCCTTTGTGCCTTGCGTGTTCTGGTCAACACTAAGAATATATTTTCCCATCAGCCTAAAATTTCGCAGACTTTTTTCGCGATTCCATCTGCGTTCATTCCGTAGTAGGCGAAAACTTCCTGCGATTTTCCCGTGATTACAGGCTCATCATGAAGCGACAGGTTGATTACCTTTTTCGGGTCGTTCGCGCTGATTACCTGAGCTACCATGCTTCCGAGTCCCCCGAACGGTGAATGCTCTTCAACCGTAAGTACTAACTTTTTCCCGGCGGCGTGTTTGAGCAGTGTCTCAGTGTCGAGAGGCTTAACGCAATACATATCGAGGACTCCCGCTGAGATTCCTTTTGCCCGCAACAATTCGGCAGCATCCTTTGAGGCTTTTACGACTTCACCGCAGGCGACAATGAGAACGTCTGTGCCTTCAGCAAGAACTGTAGCCTTGTCCATCGCGAATGGCACGTTTCCTTCTGAGTAGACATCTTCAACGGGATTGCGTCCGATTCTCACATATGCTGTCTTGTTGTCCTTCAGGAGTGCTTCAAAGACACAGCGAGTCTGGAATCTGTCTGACGGAAGATAGACTCTCATGTTCGGTATTGCTGACATGGCCGCGATGTCCTGCGCTGAATGATGAGTCATCCCTAACGCGCCGTAGCTCACTCCGCCGGAAATCCCGATAAGTTTCACGTTCGTGTCGGAATATGCACAGTCAACTTTGCACTGCTCATAGCTCCGTGTTGAAATGAATGACGCAGGAGAGACCGCGAACGCCTTTTTACCGCATGAGGCAAGACCCGCCGCAATGCGCACGAGATTCTGCTCTGCGATTCCGACTTCCACGAACTGCTCCGGGAATGCGTCAGCGAATGACGACAGGGAAGCAGATCCCCGCGAGTCACTGCACAGCACAACGACATCTCTATCTTTTGAGGCTGCCTCTTTGAGTACCTCGCACATTACAGCGCGGTTTGCGATTTTGTTAGCCATTGATTAACGCCTCCTTGTACGCGGCAATATCAGCGCAGATTCTTTCGTATTCTTCCTGTGTCGGCAATTTGTGGTGCCAGTTCGCTTTGTTCTCGATTAACGGGGACGCTTTGCCCTTGAGAGTCTCAGCGATAATTACGGTGGGTTTTCCTTTCGTCCTCTCCGCAACGTCAAGAGCGTCGCTTATCTGCTGAATGTCGTTGCCGTTCATTACGTTAATCACATTCCACCCGGAAGCCTCGAACCTTAACGCGATATTTCCCGGCGACAAAACCTCGTCAACATTCCCCGAAATCTGAAGGTGATTGTGATCCACGAACGCGCAGAGATTATCCAGCCTGTAATGACCGCCGGCCGCAGCACCTTCCCACACAGAACCCTCTGCAAGCTCGCCGTCTCCCATTAGGGTATAGACGCGGTAATTTTTCTTGTCCATTTTCCCCGCTAAAGCCATTCCGACAGACACAGAGAGGCCATGACCTAATGAGCCTGAGTTCATTTCGATTCCCGGCAAAGTGTTATGAGGATGACCGATGTATTCAGAGCCGAATTTTGAGAATTTCGCTTTCACCTCGTCAAGATTCATGAAACCCTCGTACGATAACACCGCGTAAAGAGTCTCTACACAGTGTCCCTTGCTGAGTACGAATCTGTCGCGGTCGGGTGAGTCTTGTGTTTCGGGCGTAACGTTCATTCTCTCGTAGAGCGTGAGAAGTATTTCGGGTTCGCTCATGTCTCCGCCGATATGACCTCCGCCCCCGGCCATGATGATGTCGAGAGCGTCCCGGCGAATGTCGAAAGCCTTAATGCTTAACTCTTTGACGTTCTTAATTTTCCGCATGTATAGCCGCTACGTGATGGATATACGGCCCTTCAACAACTTTTGCCTCAAGCCGCTTCAGATTGTTGACCTCAATCCACACATAAGTCCCGCGCGTGAATGGCCCGTCGATTCCCTTTGCATGTCCGAGAAGTATTGAGTACTCCCCGCCGTCGCCGTCAAAACGTACAAGGCTCATTAGTCCGTGTTTCGCTTCAGCCGATACTGCGCCGTTCTGAGGGAATGCGACAGGTACGCAGATAGACGGCTTCTCTTTTGCGACTGAAATCGGCCATGGCCCGCAGTGCTGCAATAATTCTCCGTTCTCGTTGTCGGGGTGTCTCACTGTCCAGTCAGAGAACATTACGCGGCGTTCATTCATTGAGGCTGCCTCGGCGATTAACTGCGAGATTGTCCCGTGAATGTCAGTCTCACACACAACGGGGATTCCTTCCTCGTTAAGCAGGCTGTTAGCGGCGCAGGGCATAATGTTAATTTCGTCCTGCAATGCGTTCCAGCACTGAATCGCGATGGCGTTGCACCCGTATTTTTCCGCAAGACTCTTCATGGCGACTTTCAGCGCGGCGACTTTCTCAAGCGATTTATCCTCAATCTTGCAGAACATATTTTCCTTGCAGTAGGCGATGACTTTTGCGACCTCGTTTTTCTCCTCTTTCCATTTCCGCATTTCCGCGTAAAGTTCAGGAAGGGGGATCGGTGAAAGCTGAATGTTGAATTTTTCGAGAAGCTCGCCCTCATTGCACATTGTTGACCAGAAATCGAACGGACGCGGGCCAATCTGCAAAATTCTTGTGTGCCTGAAAACTTTACAGACTCAACTTTTTACGACATTGCAGACCGCTATGAAGTCCCGTAATCCGCGCTCAAATTCCGGGTCAGTAAGGTTGCAGTTGTTCATGTAGGTGAATGGGACTCTGAACCGCCGCAAAACTTTTCCCGTTGCGAAGAGTCCGCACTGGCTGTCGCGGAGTCTCATACCGTCCGGGCTTGGGCGTTCGTCTCTAGAACCCCATAAGAGTACAGGAACGTTTAACGCTTTTGCGAGCCTTGCGCATTCGTACTCCGTCCCGAAATTAGCGTGAGGAATGAAAAGCCCGGCTACATTTTCGGCCTTGAATTTCGCGGTAATCTTTTCGAGTCCGGCATCGTCATACAGCAATCCTTCCTCGTTCACGTCGTCAATGTCAACAAAATCAATGTTCAGCTCACGGAGTCGATTTGCTGTAAGTTTCCTGTACTCAACCGCCGCGGGTGCGCTGAAGATTGCCCGTCTTGTAGGCGCGAATCCTATCTTGATTTTTGCGCTCATAGATTTTCCCCCTTTATCTTGTTACTTTGACTCGTTGCGTGCCTGTAACGCCATTTTTGCCTGTAAATTTCTCTGCGTCTGGTCGATTATTACCGCGAGGATTATTACTGCGCCGCGTATGATTTTCTGCCAGAACTCAGAGACTCCGCACATCGTCATTCCGTCATTGATTACGCCGATAACGAAAGCTCCGACAATTGTCCCGATAATCGTACCTGAGCCGCCCGACATTGACGTGCCGCCGAGAACTGTAGCCGCGATTGCGTTCATTTCCCAGCCGTCGCCCGAAGCAGGATGAGCCGCCGACAATTGAGCCGTGTTGATGATTCCTATCCACGCCGCGCAGAATCCCGAAATCACGTAAGCAAGAATCTTCACGCGGTCAGCCTTAATCCCTGAAAGTTTCGCTGACTTCTCATTGCCTCCGACAGCGAGGAATTGCCAGCCCGTTGGAGTCCTGTTCAGCAACAACGCCGCTATGATTGAGAGTATCGCAAAGACATAAACGCCCGCAGGAATCCCAAACCAGTTAGCACCGAATGACTTCAAGCCGACATTGCCGAGTCCCTCAAAGCCTCCTATGCTTTAGAATGTCGCGCCCGCCGAACGCAGGTTAGCGAGTCCACGGCAGATGTACATTGTTCCGAGTGTCGTAATGAATGCCGCTATGTTAAGTTTTGTGATGATTAATCCGTTGACGAGTCCAATAAGGCAGCCCATGCAGAGCATCAGCACAATGATAGCCGGGACTGTGAAATAAATCGTTTTCCGCCGATCGTCAAGCCTTCCTGAATCAATCCGCCCGCGAGCATTCCGACAAGCCCGACAACTGAGCCGACAGACAAATCAATTCCGCCCGTGATGATTACGAACGTCATACCGAGCGCAAGAATGCCGTAAAGCGCTACATGTTTCGCGACCATCGTTAATGTGTTCAGTGAAAGGAACGATGATGACGCAAAGCTGAAGAAAATCACGAGAAGAATCAAGACGATAAACGTACGGCCTTTCAGCAAGGTCATAATCAACTGGCTGTTATCTTTTTTCATTGTTTCACCCCTAATCAAATTTCTGTTACGCCGCCGCGTGTTTGCCTGTTCCGAGTCCAGCATATGAAGCCCGGACTAAGTTGTCTTCTGTTATCTCTGAGCCGGTTAATTCAGCGGTGCATTTGCCGTTTGAGAGGACATAAATTCTGTCAGCAATCGCCATAATCTCTTTCAGCTCTGACGATATTACGATAATTGAGAGTCCGCGCTCCGAGAAGTCGTGAATGATTTCGAACACTTCCGTTTTTGCGCCGATGTCAATTCCTCATGAAGGCTCGTCCATCAGAAGCACTTCCGGCTTTGTCATGAGTCCTTTTGCGATTACAACCTTCTGCTGATTGCCTCCTGAAAGCGAGAGAATCGGAAGATGTTTATCCGCAACCTTTATGTGAAGCTCTCTGATTTCCTCGTCAACGGCTTTCCCCTCTGCTGTGTAATCCATGAAGCAGAAGCGCGTGAACTCCTCAAGAGACGCAAGAGAAGCATTTTTGCAGATGTCGAGACTTTGAACGAGTCCCTGCCTCTGTCTGTCTTCCGGCACAATCGCAAACCCCGCGTTAAGCTGGTCGGCAATCGTTCCTACTTTCATTTTCTGCCCCTTGTAGATGATTTCCCCTGAATGTTCGGGACGCATTCCCATCAGGCACTCGAACAGCTCACTACGTCCTGCGCCTAATAGCCCGTAGATTCCGAGAACCTCGCCCTTCTTGAGATACATACTCACATCATCAAGAAGCCATCCTCCGCCTGTTTTGGGAAGATACAAATTGTTGACCTCTAGAACTTTTTCGGCCTCGTCAAGATTAATGCTCCGTTCGAATCTGTGATACTGTGTATTTTTCCCGACCATGTTCTCAACTATCCATTCAAGCGAGATGTCTTTTATGTCAGCGTCAGCAACATATTTCCCGTCTCTGAGAATAGTAACGTGGTCGCCGATCTCCATAATCTCTTCAAGCCTGTGTGAGATGTACACGATTGATATACCCTGTTCGAGAAGCTCGCGCATAATCTTGAACAGCACTTTTACTTCAGCGGCAGAAAGTGATGATGTAGGCTCGTCCATAATGAGAACGCGCAAATCATCGTCAACAAGATTCCGGGCAATCTCTACCATCTGCTGTTGTCCGACCCGCAAATCACCGACTAGAGTCTCAGGCGGTATTTCATGCTCAAGACGCTGGAGAATTTTCCGCGCTCCCTCAATGTGTTTTCTGTCGTCAAGAAATCCTGCGTTAGTCTTCTCATGATTCATGTAGATGTTTTGATACACTGTCAGATTCGGGAAGAGGCTTAATTCCTGGTGAATTATTCCGATGCCTTTTGCCTTTGCATCGTTAATGTCCCGGAAGTAAACCTCTTCTCCGTCCATGTACATTTTCCCCGCTGAGGGCTGCTCAATCCCGGCAATCATTTTCATGAGCGTAGATTTTCTCGCTCCGTTCTCGCCGATTAACACATTCACTTTTGCTTTGAGAAGGTCAAATGAAACTTGGTCGAGAGCCTTTGTGCCGGGGTAAATTTTGTCGATTTTCTCGCAGTGCAAAACTACATTGGGATCATCAAACATAAAATCCCCTCCACTATTCAACAACGATTGAAACAGGGGTAATATTGACCTGATTCCCTGATGACACAGCCGCGCCGATAACTGTTACAGTTTTTCCCTTCACGCTGTCATTGATTGCGAGGGGCGAAACTACTTCATTGTCTACCTGAGTATTCAGAGCCTTTGCGTACTGGCTCCATTCGGTTTGATTCGTGAAGTCTCCGAAACTTTTGACGGTCTGAACATCGCGGACAGCAGTCCCGGTATAAATGCTTCCGAGCTGAATCACGAACTGCATACCGCCCGAATAAATTTCAGGAGTTACGGCCATAGTTTTGCGCTTTCCCCCGGCCTTTGACGAGTAATCGCTGACTGTCCCCCGGAACTTTATCGCCTTTCCTGCGCCTAACTCTTTGAGGTTTACCGCGTTAATGTCTTCTGCCTTGCCTGTGATTTCTGCGGAAATTTTCGCCCAGTCGCTTCCCGAACTTGCATTAGCGTCAAAAGCAACAACGCCCGTGTATTTTCCTTCCGTCCCTTTTTCGATGACGAGCGCGGAATTTGCTACAAAAGCGACAATAGCCACAGCGATAATTACGGCTAAAATTTTTCCCTTCAAGATAATCTCTCCTTTCGTGGGATAAAAAAAATCTCCCCCTCCGCGTTTGAAGGGGGAAAAGTGAAGTTACTTCTCTGTGTAGACGAACTGCGAGAGATTCGCAACGTTGTCCTTTGTGATTGCTATGCAGGGGACAAGCTGTTTTTCTGAGGCGGGCTTTGTTCCGTTCTTGATGTAAGCGTCAGCCTGCTCAACGGCGATTTCTGTTATTCTCGCAATCTGCTGTAATGCTGTGCCTACCATCTGGCCTTTTGCGATGTAGGCGGCGGCATCATCTGAGCCATCGAGGCCAATAATCTTGATGTCTTTCCTTCCCGCGTCAATGCAGGCCTGAGCAGCTCCGCAGGCCATCGTGTCATTCCCGCAGATAATGCCGGTAATGTCGGGGTTCGCCTGGAGGATGGCCTCTGTCTTTGAGTAGCCTTCTGTCTGACTCCAGTTTGCTGACTGCTGAGCGACCATCTTCAGATCGGGATATTCATCGATTACTGAGTGATAATTCTGCGAACGCACCCAGCAATTTGTATCCGACTCAAGTCCGAGAAGCTCCGCGTATTTCCCTTTGTAGTCCATAGCCTCGACCCATTTCTCAGCGATTGCGGCGGCTCCCTGGCGTTGTCGGCGACTATCTGAGCGATGGCGAGTCCCGAAGCGTTGATTTCGCGGTCAATGAGGAACACGGGAATTTTTGCCTCGACTGCTTTTCGTACTGCCTCGATTGAAGCGTCTGCCCCGGCGTTGTCGCAGATGATTGCGACTGCTTTGTCAGAAATTGCCGCCTCGAAAAGCTGAAGCTGTGCTGCCCGTCATCATCGTGAGAGAAACATTTCGGAGTATAGCCGAGTGCTGTAGCTTTTGCGGCTCCGACTCTCTGCTCAGTGCCGAAAAACGGATTTGACGCTGACGGGGTTATGATGTAATGATCCCTGCGGCTGACGCTGAGAGAGCAAGACACATAACCATTAATAGAGCGACTGATACGGTAATAAATCTCTTCATTATCGAAAAGTCCCCCCTGATTTATTTTTTGTGGATGTCGCAAATTTTACTAAATTACACAGCTAAATTTCAATAAATTATCAAGCTATTCTTTAGGAATATTTACTAAACTAAGCATTATGGTAATATTTTTTCGGTGATGTAAACAATGACAGTAACAGCGAAAATGATTGCCAAAGAGTTAGGGATTTCAGAGTCAGCGGTTTCAATAGCACTGAACAACAAAAAGGGAGTAAGCCGCGAGACAAGAAGAATAATTATAGATACGGCGCATATTACCGTTGATTGCCAATTGACCAAACATGTTTTTCCTTCGCGTTCTCAGGTTTGTTCTGTGCCATTACTCCGGCTAGGGCATGAGGAACATACAGCTCCTCAAGATATGCAGTCTCTTTTTCCGTCAAAACAAACTCAACTGATTTCACAGCACCTTCAACATGACTTATTTTTGTTGCACCTACAACTGGTGAAGCGGCCTTAGTCAAAAGCCATGCAAGCGCGATTTCTGTCATCGTTACATTTCTTTTTTCCGCAAGCTCCGACACTCTGGAAATAATTTCTGCGTCCTGATCTTTTGTCGCGTCATATTTGAAGCGGGCGTAACTGTCTTCCCGGAGTCGTTTTGAGTCTTCCTGCGGCATTCTTGAGAGTCTTCCGCTGGCTAACGGGCTGTAAGGTGTGAGAGCTATATTTTCTTCAGCGCAGTAAGGCACCATTTCGCGCTCTTCCTCACGGAAAATTAGGTTGTAATGTCCCTGAACAGATACGAATTTCGGGAAGCCTTCCCTTTCTGCAAGGGCGTTAGCTTTCGCGATCTGCCACGCGTAACAATTCGATATTCCTATGTAACGAACCTTCCCGGCTTTTACGGCTCTGTTCAATCCGTCAAGAATGTCGTAAATATCCGTCTGCCAGTCCCACATGTGATAAATGTACAAATCAACATAATCAACGCCGAGATTCTTAAAGCTCATGTCAAGCATGTTCGCTATATGCTGCTGGCCTGAGATACCGTCTTCTATTTCCTGCTGTGTTCGGGGCAGAAACTTTGTCGCTATTACAACGTCATCACGCCTCGCAAAATCACGCAGAGCCTTCCCGACATACTGCTCACTTGTACCGCTCTGATATGCTATTGCTGTGTCGTAAAAATTTATGCCGAGTTCTAATCCGCGCCGAATGATTCCACGAGTCTGTGATTCGTCAACTGTCCATGAATGCTGGCCTCTCGAAGCATCTCCGAAACCCATGCAGCCCATACAGATTCTTGACACCTTCAAATCCGAATTTCCGAGCCTAGTATATTGCATTTGTCTTCCTCCTTAGTCTTTAACTCCCAAAAGTTTTTTGGCGCATGTATATGCTATGTCGTAAATAGAAAGATACGTAAAATCTATCCCCGCGTCCTTCATGGCTTTGCGTTGCTTCTCTGAAACTACCGTATAGGGGTAAATTCCATATATGAACGGGAAAAAAGCATAGATAAAATTTTGCCGCTCCTGCTCCGAAATATCAGGGCAGAATTTCGCAATGCACCTTTCAACCGCCTTTACTGATTTCCCGTAAGCGGCTTTGAACTCCGTGAGCTTCTCAAGCCTGCTATTAGCTTCCATGTCAAAATGATTCATTGAGAAAAGTTTCAGCATTCTTCCGCGCTTCTCTAATGAACGGGCAAGCTCTCGCGCTATCTCATCGGCTGTCATGGATTCGCGGCTGTCGGTAATCATAGTAAGCTCTTCTGCCCATTGCTCATACTCTCTCTGAAGAAGGGCAAGGAATATCTCTTCTTTCGTATGGAAATAGTTATAGATAGCCGGCCTCTTTAATGAAGTAAGCTCCCCGATGTCCTTCATTGTTATCTCCCTGAAGCTCATTCTTTCATAAAGCAAAGCGCAGGCGTTCACTATCTCGTCTCTTCTGGCTCTGGCCAGTTCAGCAGAACCCCTTGAAATTTTCAGCACCTTCTTTCCTGACATCGCGTTAACGTTAATTCGCATTTTATACAAAAAAAGTTTGCTGTCAAATGTAAAATGCTTTCGTTGACAACATTTTATCAGCGGATATAATTTATACTGACACTGTGTCAAAATAATCATCAGGAGGTTTGCAATCTTGAAGAAAATCATATTCATGTTTGCGGTCATCTTTACGGTTTCGCTGACGTTCGGAATATCTTGCGCGGATGAGACATTCAAAGGCACTGCGGAAGGTCATAACGGGCCTTTAAGCGTTTCGGTGAAAATCGACGGTGATGGGAAAATCATTCAGGCTGAAGTTACATCACACATCGAAACGGCTGGAGTCTCAGAACGAGCCATAAAGGAAATGCCGGGAAGAATCACAGACGCGCAGTGATTAACGCTGTACGAAATGCCATAACAGCAGCAGGGCTTGACGCGAACAAATACATGACTCCTCCGTCGCAGCACGAAAAGCAAAAGGCAGTTTATGATGTTGATATTGCGATTGTCGGAGGCGGTATCGCCGGGTTGTCTGCCGGAACTCATGCGGCTGAGAGCGGGAAAAAAGTCCTCATCATCGAGAAACAGAGTCAGCTTGGTGGCTCGGCACTTCTTGCGGCAGGAGTCATGAATGTTGCCGGGACGAGTCTTCAGCGTGAAAACGGAATCAATGACTCGCCCGAAAATAACGTTAAGGATCTCGCGAATCCTTCAAGCAAATACATAACCGACAATCCCGTGTTCAGCCTGATAATGCACCGAAACGGAGCCAAAATGATAGAGGAACTACGCGGCAGAGGATTGGAATTTGTCGACTACAGCACAATGCGCCCGCGTATTCATATCGCAGCCCCTGCCATGTATCAGGGCGGCAACACAATAATAGAACTGTGGAAGAGAGATTTTGCCAAAGCAGGCGGAAAAGCTATTCTTGACACGAAAGTTACAGGACTCATTTTTGACGATGCCGGAACAGTAACAGGCGTAAAAGCAGAGGGGAAAAATACAGAAGTAACCGTGAACGCAAAGGCCGTAATTCTTGCGACTGGCGGCTACTCGAACAATATGCGGCTTGTAGCGAAACTCACGCCGGAATATTCGGGAGTAATTCCGCGCGACAATTCAGGGGCTACAGGAGACGGGATAACTTTCGCAGAGTCTGCCGGCGGGTATCTATGGGCAACTGATGCAGGCTATCAATTTTTCTGCGTTGACACAAAACGCCTTTACGACCTGCCGACGCTGTCGACTTTCGCATCTTCCATCATGGTAAACCTGAGCGGAGATAGCTTCGTGAATGAGTCTTTGCCGTTCACAATTCCCGCACGCGCTTTGAGATCACAAAAGGGCGGAAAGGGCTGGTTTGTCTTTGACGACACCGCAAGGGCAATGCACAAACCCATAGAGCATTATTTCGAGATGGGCATAGTAACAGAAGCGAACTCAGTCAATGAATTAGCAAACAAAATCTCAGCTCCGAATCTCCCTGCTACTGTCGAACACTATAACGCCATGAGCAAAGCCGGAAAAGATGAGGATTTCGGACGCTCCATAAATTTGCGCGGACTCACCGGGGAACATTTCTACGCTATAGGAGCATGGCCGGCAATTTATGTTTCTTTCGGCGGAGTGAAGTCAGATGAGAATTTCCGCGTAATTCGCAGGGACGGAACGCCGATAAAAGGTCTTTATGCTGCCGGTGAAATTCTCGGTTCTCTTGAGGCTCAGGAAGGAAGAGCATACACAAGCGGGCTGCTTCAGGGAATGGTTACAGGAAAGATTGCAGCAGATTCGGCAGTCGCTGACATGAAGAACTAGAATATTTGCACGATAAACCCCCGTGTCGTAACGGCAGGGGGATTCTTTTGTTCCGCTGAGAAATAAACCGCTTTGTAACTGCTATAATAAAAACCTTCAGAAAAACAGCGGCAGTATAAATTCGGAGATGACAAAAATGGGACAGCTTCCAATACCGATGAAAACAGCTTCACGTATATTTTTCGGAACAGCCAATCCGCCTGTGTCAGATGATGAGAAAACAGCTTATGACCTTATGGACACCGTTTTTGCTTCTGGAGTCAATGCATTTGACTGCGCCCGCAGTTATGGCAAAGCGGAAAAAGTATTAGGGAAATGGATTGAGTCCCGCAAATGCCGCGAGAAGGCAATAATTCTCAGCAAATGCGGTGATGTAAAAGCAGGAAAAGTTTTAGTGAACCGCCGCGTAATTATGGAACAGCTTAATCAAAGTTTAGAAGCACTGCGTACAAATTGCATTGATATTTATCTCCTTCACCGCGATGACCCGAATACGTCTGCTGAAGAATTAGCGGATAAGTACGGGGTTTCAGTCCCGGAAATCGCAATGCGCTACGTTTTCAGCAATGAGATGAATATTTTTGCGGTGGTCAGCACGACTTCAGCAGAACGGCTACAGATGAATATTCATGCGGCAAATAGTCCCCTCAGCGCGGAAGATGCCGCATACTTGGAGGCATAACGGCAATGAAGACAAAACAGGAAATATTTTTACGGCTGGCGTTCCTTTTCTGTGGGCTTACGGTTGCTCATCTCGGCGTTACATTATTCCTTCTAGCAAATCTCCTAGCAAATCTCGCTGCAGATCCGTTTAATGTTTTTGTTCAGGGACTTAATCACTTAATGCGTGGCTTCAATCTCTCACACGGTATCATTCATATGTGTATTTCTTTCATGATAATACTTGTCTTGTTAGTCGCAGACAGAAGCTACATCAAGGCAGGTACAATCATATGTATGTTCTGCGGAGGCCCGATAATAGATTTCTTCATGTGGGTGCTGAATGAGCTTGAGATAGAAAGCACAGGATTGGCGATAAAAATCCCGGTTTTGATTCTCGGCTGTGTCATTCTTGCTTTTGGGATGACTATCGTAATACGCTCAGAAGCCGGCACAGGGCCTAATGATTTAGTAGCCGTTGTGATAAGCGAAAAGGGGCATTTCAAATTTGGGCTTACAAGAGTAATCACAGACAGTATATTTGTTCTGGCTGGCTTTATTATGGGCGGTAAACTTGGAATAGGCACAATAATTTGCGCTTTCTTAGTCGGATTCGTTGCTGACTTTTTCATGCCATATTCACAGAAAATCATCAACTCAGGACTTCATTTGATTTAGATTGCATTAGTTAGCATTAAGCGGGATGCTATAGCCTTCACGGTTGCTTGAGGCTTTTATTTCTTCCCTGTCAAAAATTTTTACTGTCGGTTATCTGTTAATTGATACATATTAATTTTCAACAGTGCTGATTATATAATGCCCCTTTCACTTTTTGTGCTGTCCTGAAGGGAGGCAGGCTGCGGAATTTTGTTGCTATGATTATAGGGAAGGAAAAACGGAAATGCCGCCTGATTTTTTGCGAGGGCAGAACAGGAAAAACGAGTCATGAGAAAGAGTCATCCGCGCTCAAAAATACATGCCGTAAAATTCGCTCTGACCTGCGGAAATTGATGACAGATGTACGGGGCTTTGCGTCATTGGCGGAAGTGAGTAAAGGAATAATGCTATAATTTTTAGCTAAATTTTTCGCAGGGAGCTGAAAAGTGAAAATGTCCTCCGTATTATGTCCAACCAAGCAGAATCATCCTGCAACAAGAAATTCATCGCTTGAGCTACTGAGAATTGCCGCTATGATGATGACATAGGCCATCACATTTACAGGCACGGAAATTTTGATTTCCCCGCTGATGTGCTTTCCGTCAATAAGCTATGGGTTCAGTTCCTGCTGTCCACAGCCAATATAGGCGATAACATATTCGTCATCATATCGGGCTATTTCCTCATAAAATCCTCCGGCGTGAAATGGCTGAAGGCGTTCGGCTTATGGGTGCGGGCATTCTTCTACGCGGTGTCAATTTACTTCCTGTTTGTCTGGGCAGGGATGGCGGAGTTTGACATGAAAACTGCCCTGAGAGTCATGTGTCCCGTTACTAGGCCGGCAAACTGGTTCATTGCGACATACTTTGTGTTGTCCCTCATTCACCCGTATGTGAACGCCATGCTTCACTCATTCAGCCGTGAGGATTACAGAAAATACCTTGTCTCGGTCTTCATTTTCTGGAGCATAATACCAATGCTGACGAACTCAGATTTTCAGGGAAATCCTTTGATCAGCTTCATATGCCTGTATTCACTCGGAGGCTATATCAGGTTATGGGCTGACAGCTTTGGAGACAGGAAATATATCATGTACGGGGCATTGTCCGCGCTCGGTAATTTCTTTCTCATGGCTGTTCTTGAGTTTGCGGCGATGAGAATAGAGCCTCTCAGGAATTTTGCCGCGGGGCATCCTCTTTTTGTCGAATACTTATTTGATATGATGAGGCCGCTTCCTGTTCTTTCCGCGCTTTTCCTGTTCATAGGCTTCAAGCGTGTCAGGATAAACAGCAGGGCAATCAATATCGCGGCATCGGCTACTCTTGGAGTGTACCTGATTCATGAGAATGAATTTGTCCGCGAAAATTTCTTGTGGCAGGATATTTTCAGGATGCCTTCATTCACTGACAGCCCTTATCTTATCCCTTACTCGCTGGCGGCAATAATCATCGTGTATATTTCTTGCACCCTGATTGATTTGCTGCGGTCAAAAATCTTCCGGGCGTTGTCGCGGGGCAGGCTCTCATAACATACACACGTCCGCAAAATTCACGGATGCCCAAAACTTTATGGGTGTCCGTTTTTTTATGCGCCGTAATATAATTGATTAATATCTCGCAAAATTATCACAAGGAGCCAGGATAAAATTTATGTGCCGTCCACAGAATCATGAACAGAGAAATTTTATCGACACAATAAAACAGTTAGGCAACAGCGCAATCCTTATCCGCTGCGGCAAGGGCGGCAAATCGGAAGCCGTCTATATTTCCCCCGAATATATCGCCATGATGGAGGATGACCCCGCAGGTGCTGACCGCTTCAACGAGTCAGGAGACTTCAGCCCGATAATTTACCCGGAAGACAGGCCGCTTGTTGATTACATGCTGAAGAATCACGAAGCCCCCGACAAATCACAGCGCATTCAGATACGCAAAATCACCGCAAAGAACAATATTATTTGGTGCAGCGCACACTATGCTTTTCTCACGGTCGGCGGGGAAGATTATGTTTACATCACCTTTTCGGACATAACGCTGTTCAAGAATTACGAGGAGAAAATACGCACTAGCTACGATTCAATCGGGCAGAATTTCTACCATCAGGACAAATTCACGCTGGGAATGTTCCGGGCTGACATTACGCTTGACACTCTTGAGGAAGTCCGGGGCAGGGACTTGTTCAGCACAGACCAAGAGCAGCAGTCATTCTCAGGAATGCTCAAAGCCCGCTCAAAGCACTACATTAATTTCATGGAGCGCAAAAAGCTCATGGACACCTTCAGCCCGAACTCCCTCCTCGATTCTTACGTCAAAGGCAAAATAGGAATACGGCAGGTCTTATTGTCCCGGCGCGAGAACGGCGGAATATGTTACATTGAGTTCTCCGCCGTCATGACACGCAACCCCCTTAACGGCCATGTAGCCGCCTTCATTACTGAGCGCGAGTGCAACAACTCGAAAGTGTATCAGACTATTGTCGACAAAATTTTAGCCAGGCAGTTTGAGATGATAGCGTATATGGCTGTCGGACGCTATCACATCACTGTCAGCGACGGACAGAAAGAAGGCAGCATTCTCCCTAAATCTGAGCATGAGACTTTCAACGCATATATTCATGATGAGATACTGCCCATACTGCATGGGACTGACGAGCAAATTAACGAGATGACACGCGCATTAGCCCCGGACTCGATAGCGTTCGGCACTCAGAAAAATTCATTGTATGAAGTAAATATAGTGTGCGATATTGACGGGAGAATTTTCTACAAGCAGTTCAATTTTTACGCCGTAAACCCGGGATTTTATATCATCCTCGTTTCTGATACGACACGTTTGCACAAAGAGCAGCAGGAACGCTCCGAACAGTTAGAGGAAGCCCTAGACCTCGCAAACGCCGCAATGCAGCAGGCACGCCGGGCAAATTCCGCAAAAAGTGAGTTCCTAGCGAACATGTCCCACGAAATTCGCACACCGATTAACGCCGTGTTAGGCATGAATGAGATGATCATACGCGAAAGCACAAGCGACAGAATCACAACTTACGCCCGAAACGTAGAAAGTGCCGGGAAAAATCTTCTCTCAATCATCAACGACATATTAGACTTCTCCAAGATTGAAGCCGGAAAAATGGAGATTGCCGAGGGCGAGTACAAACTAAGCTCAGTCCTTAATGACGTAACAAACATGATTGTGTTCAAAGCAAGACAGAAAGATTTAGCCTTCTCCGTGAATGTTGATGAGGAACTGCCCGATGTCCTTTACGGCGATGAGGTGAGAGTCCGCCAGGTAGTAACAAACGTACTCAACAACGCCGTGAAATATACCCATGAGGGGAGCGTCGGACTCAGCGTTTCAGGCGGGAAGACTTACAGCGAGGACGGCTCAGAGACAATCAATCTTGTGTTCAGGATAACAGATACGGGAATCGGCATAAAGGAAGAGGATCTGCCCAAGCTCTTCAAGAAATTCGAGCGCATTGACCTTGTGCAGAATAATACGGTTGAAGGCACCGGGCTTGGGCTGTCTATCACTCACAACCTGCTTCAGCTCATGAACGGGCGCATAGAAGTCGAAAGCGAATACGGCAAAGGCTCAACGTTCATAATATATCTGCCTCAGCGCATAATCTCCGATGAGCCTATCGGGAACTTCCACGATAAATTTAACCGCTATGTTCACACAATGAGGGCATATCAGGAGTCTTTCAAAGCGTCAGAGGCTCATTTACTCGTTGTTGATGACACTGACATGAATTTGACCGTCATAGAAGGCTTACTCAGCAAGACGGAAATACAGCTTGACACCGCTTCAGGAGGCCATGAGGCATTATCCCTCACACGCGGGAAAAAGTATGACCTGATATTGATGGATCAGCGTATGCCATTGATGGACGGCACTCAGACAATGAAGGCCATACGCGCCCAAGACGGCGGAATGAATCAGGATACGCCGATAATCTGCCTTACCGCTGACGCTGTGAGCGGTGCGAGGAACAAATATCTTGCGGAGGGATTCACCGATTACCTGTCGAAACCTGTGGAAGGGCCGAGTCTTGAAGCCGCCCTGATAAAGTATCTCCCGCCGGAAAAAATCGTATTGCAGGAAGCCTCAGAGTCATTGCAGGACGAACAGCACGAACGCACAGCACTTGAGGATTTTTACGCCCACACCGATGGACTCAGCTACACGGAGGCAATCAGGAACTGCGCTACAGAGGCGATACTCACGAAAACCCTTCAGCAGTTCTGGAACTCAATCAACAACAACCTGCGCGACATTGAGTCATTCTGGAAAAATAACGACATCCACAATTACACGATAAAAGTACATGCCCTGAAAAGCTCGGCGCGTCTCATCGGAGCTATGGAGCTGTCAAAGCAGGCCGCCTATCTTGAGGAATGCGGGAACAATAATGACACTTCAAGCATTGCTGACTTCACGCCGGACTTGCTCGCGAATTACCGGGCGTGCCAGAAGAAATTAGCACCGCTTTACGCAGAGGATGACGACAAAGAAGAGATTTCCCCGGACAGGCTTCACGAGGCTTACGAGGCTATAAGGGAGTTCACCGCCATGTTCGACAGCGACTCGATTGACGGGATAATGGACATGCTGAGGAAGTACAAGATACCCGGCGATGAGTCAGAACGGTTCAACAGAATTGCGACATGTGCGGATTCTGCTGACTGGAGCGGATTAGAGGAAGCATTAAAGGATATATAGAGAGGAGATTGTCATGAAGGGAAAAATATTGTACGTAAGCGACAGGCCGTCAATGGGAGCTGACATGCTGGTGAAGACTCTCGGCGATACGTTCGAGGTTATGCAGGTTCGTTCGTCTGACGATGTGAAGCAGGTGCCGGGAATTGTGCTTGTGAATCTTGCGGGGCTTGAGACTTCTGACAGGGTGCGGAATCTTACGGCGGCAAAAGTCTTCATTCTTGGGACTCAGGCCGAAATTGACGACTCCGGCATTACAGGCGCAGAGGGAATCGCAAAGCCCTTCAACGCCGCGGAGGTCAAAGCCAAATTATTATCGCTCTCAGGGAACGCGGGAGATGTTCAGCGTACATTATTGCTTGTGGATGATGACGCTGTAATGATTCGGACACTGAGAGAGGGACTCAGCGCAGGCTACAAGGTATTGCCGGCAAATTCGGGAGCCAACGCCCTGAAGATTCTTGCGCGGGCAAAACCTGATCTGATATTGCTTGACTACGAAATGCCCGAAATGAACGGCCCGCAGGTATTGGAGGCACTGAGGGGGAATCCTGAGACGGCGAATATTCCGGTGATGTTCCTGACGGCCAAGAATGACGCTGACAGCATCGCAAAAATTGAGGCTATGAACACGCAGGGGCATATGCTGAAGACTCTTCCCCTCCGCGAAATCAGGAGCATGATACATAATTTCTTTGACGGAAAATAATGAAAGTCCCCCCGGAAGCATGGCCGGGGGATTTTTTGCCTGCGGATTTTGTTAAAGCGCAAAGAAAAAGCCCCCCGCGAATTTGGGAGGCTCTGTGATTCTCAGTCGTCCAGCTTGAATTTCAGCACCTCGCCCGTAACAGCGTCAATGTCAATCTTGTACTTCTGCCCGCCTGCGATTGCTTCCATTGTCCATACCGGCTTGAAGTCCTGCCTTGTAGTGTAGTAGTCGTCTTCGTCTTCAAGCTCGATTTCCTTGAAGGTTACTCCGGGTTTGCCGATGCGCTCTGTTGCTATTCTCTGAACTTCCTTCAGCGTGATCAGCTTCATGTTCCTTTTTGCGGCTTCCTCGCGTACGTATGTTTCCTCCTCATAGCTCTGAGCAAAAGCTGCCCCCGACACCGCAAGAACCATCAGCATTAATGCGCACAGAAACTTCTTCATGTTTATACGCCTCCGATTTTATATTAATGCCCGCGATTTCTCACAGGTCATTTACCGCAAACTTTTTTGATGACGAACGGCAATAACGCCGCAACAAATATCATCATCAGGAAATCATGAACAAAATATCCGCCCTATTCTATAATGAAAGGTGCAAGGAATTTCGCGCTGTATTTTTCCATCGAATGTATGAACGTGTACATTCCGTAACCGACAGCCGCAAGAATTACCCCCTTCACACCCAGCCCCGCCGGAGTGAACCTGATATATTTTCTCTCGATGAGCCGCCCTGCAATCACTCCCGCAAGACTCCCGCCGTAAAAATATATGTTCTTAATCTTCTTTGACGCATTCGCTAATAGTTTTCCGTCAAGCCCGTAATCTTTAGGGTATGACTTCAGACTCACATACGCAACGCACGTGATTACCGCAAAGATTCCGAGAAGCGCAAACATATTCTCATGCTCAGGGTGAGACATCATCACATTCACCGCGTAAAGAATAATCACGCTCAGAATCAGCCCGGCAATGACATCCTGCGGAGTATGCGCTCCCAGATAATTACGCGAGAACATCACCGCGAAAATCATCACAGGACATAACAGCCGCGTGAGAAATAAATTTAGGCGGGAAGGGTACATATATTTTTCACGCGACAACGCCGCAAGACCTCCCAATATCGGAGCCGCCGTCATAGTATGCCCGCTCGGAAATGAATACCCTGATGGCCTGTGCCCGTAGGGTATGAGCCTCGCGTATCACAGATAAACGGTCGGTAAACGCAGAATGTCATCTTGATTACGTTCGCAAGAAACTGGCTGATGCTCGTTGACAAAAGAAGGAACATTCCTCCGCGCTTGCTCATACACTAGTACACAATGAAGGGAACTATCAGCAAGACCCCTTCCGCGAAATCATCCGATACCCATACCATGAACGGAGTCAGAATTTCCCCGCAAGAGTCCGGAGATTCTGAAGCCACAACAAATATTTGATGTCCATTACTTTTTGCCTGCCGTCATCTTAATCACGCACGGCCAAATTGCCACAGTCCACAGCATGAAAACGACTCCCATTACGAAACGCCCGCCCTTTACGCCGAACATTGAGCCGAGAAAATCATAAAGAAACCTGTAATCCCCGGCGAATGTCCACGCGATAAAGTAAACAGGAATAAGCCCGATCACCGCGAGGATTATTCCCCTGACGTTAAAACCTGTTACGCTGAAGCCGATATATTTTCGCTCAACGAAACGCCCGGCAATGAAGCCCGCCATGAGTCCGACAGCGTAGAAAGTATCAAGCATCATTCTGTCAGGGTCAACGAGTAATTTACCGTCAGGCGTGTAATCCATCGGGTAAGGCTTGAAGAGCGTGTATATCACTCCGAGAACGCAGAGAATCAACCCGGCCATGAGGAAAGAATTTTCACGCTCAGGACGCTTCATGATTAATGACGAAAGCCACACAGCGAATAGCCCGGCAAGTATCCCGAAAATTACATCCTGCGGAGTATGGACTCCCAGATACATCCGCGAGAACGCCACAAGAATTATCACGATTCCGCAGAGCCACGCAAAGAGCTGCGATTTCTTTCGCGTAAGGACAATCAGCCCGCCTAATATCGGTGAAGCCCACATTATATGGCCGCTGGGAAATGAATAACCCGATGGCTTATGACCCGCAGGAATTATCCGGGGATCTCTGATGTTGGGACGGTAAGCGCACGCCGTAACCTTCATTATTCCGTTGAGAAATCTGCTGAGGCATACGGACATTATCATGAAGAGTCCAGCCTTCTTGCTTATGCACCAGTACACAGCGAACGGCACGAACAAAAGCCACGTTATAGCCGCGTGTGAGAGCCAGTTTATGAACGGTGTTATGTCGCCGACTGATTCGCGGAAATCCTGAAGCCAGAGCAGAATCTCAATGTCCATTTACTTCCTGCCCTGTATCAGCTTAATCACGCAAGGCCATACGAATATCGCCCAGAACATAGTCAGGAATCCGATTACCATATATGCCCATCTCTTTGTGAGAATGTCGACAAGCGGATTCATGATAAATGTGTAAGTCTTCACGAAATTAAACACAAGGCAGTAATACGGAATGAAGCCGATAACAGCAAGAATTATCCCCTTCACGCCCAGCCCGGTCGCCTCAAATTTCACGTACTCGCGCTCAAAATAACGCCCGATAATCAGAGCCAGCATCATGCCGATTCCGTGAAAAGGATCGTTCATCATCGCTACAGGGTCAACAAGCAACGAGCCGTCAGCTTTGTAGTCCACAGGGTAAGGCTTGTACATGATATACAGCAGGTTAGCCGCGCAAAGCACGAGGCCGATAACAAGAATAATATTCTCTTTGTCGGGATGGGCTAAAATTCTTGACGCAAGCCACGCCGAGAAGAGGCCCAATGTTACGCCGACAACGACATCCTGCGGGGTATGGACTCCGAGATAGTTGCGCGAAAATGCCGTGAGCAGTAACAGAATCACGCACAGACATGCGAACCACGGAGCGCGCTTCCTCGTGAGTGCCGTCAGTCCTCCGTAGATAGGTGAACTCCACATAGTATGCCCGCTCGGAAACGAGTATCCGCCCGCCGTCTTTATCGCGTCGCCTGCCGGGATTATTCTTGCGTCCCGAATCCACGGACGATAGGCGCAGGCCGTCATTTTCACAAATCCGTTGAAGAACCAGCTTATTCCCATTGAGGCGAGAAGGAAGAGTCCGTTTCTCTTGCTGATTGTCCAGTACACAAGAACGGGAATAAATATCAGCCACGTCAGCGCAAAGAACGATAATTCCTCAAAGAACACACTGATGATTTTGCTGTCTAATGCGGCCTCGATTCCGTTCCGCAAGTCCTGTACCCAAAGCAAATATGCCATATCCATTTTGTTGCTTGATTGCCTCCTGTTAATTTAGGATTTCGGGAATCTACCAGAAATTTTTTTATCCGCAATCCGCAATATCAATAATTTTTCGCAAGTGCCGTCAAATTTTCGTGAATGACATCACGCCCCTATTGTTTTTGATTCTCAGCGGTGAAATAATTTTCTCACGCTAAGGAGGGTTGCTAATGCTTCAGGATTCTGCTTACAATATCGCGGTTGTTGACGACAGACGCAGGGACAGCGTATTTTTACAGCGCGGCATTCACAGATGGCTCGCCGAAAATCACGCAGGGCATCACAACGTTTCATGCTTCAATGACGGCTATTCGCTCCTGAAAGTTTTTGAGCCGGAGAAATTTCACATCATCTTCATGGACATCATCATGGGAAATTTCAGCGGAATTGATACCGCCAAAAGACTCCGGGATTCCGACAGCAAAACCCTTCTTGTGTTCACGACATACTCGGATGAGTTTGCGTTTGACGCTTTCCCCCTTCACGCATTTGATTACGTCATAAAGCCCTTCACGCAGGAGAGAGTCGGCCATGTCATGAGCGAGGCGGTGAAAGTGCTTGAGACCCCGGAACCTTCATTCACGGCCAGAGTCGCGAGAAGCACATACAATGTACCGTTCCGCAAAATTTCAGCGGCCATTGCCCACGATCATTTTGTCGAAATCGTTATGTCTGACGGAAATTCTATGCTCTGCTCGATGAAGTTCGGCGAGGTCTCAGACATTCTCATGAAGGACGCTAGATTTCTCGCCTGCATACGCGGAGTCATAATCAACATGGACTGCGTTTCGTCATTGTCGCGGGACAAGTCATCAGTCATCATGAATGACGGAAGCTCGTACCCGGTAAAGACGCGGGGAAGGCCGGAAATCATACGGGCATTCACGCAGTACCAGATCTCACGAATGAAGCGGGGGCTGTGATTCATGACTCTGAGATACGCCCTCGAACTGTCGCTGTTAATCCCCGCCGTGATATTCGCGGTTCTCCCTGTCGCTGACTCTGTGCGCGTGAGGCATTATGCGTTAGTCCCGTGCGCTTTCGTTATGGCCGGGGTGATTATGGCCGGGGCATTTCTTGCGAGTTTCGGAGCGTCTCACAGAATCAGGGTCAGATACATAGCAGTACCCATAGCCGCGGCACTCTTCATTCTCTATATGCTTGCTGTTGACGCTAGCACGGGTAAAAAGCTGTTCTGCTTCTTCAACGCTATAATGCTGTGCCTTGCCTGCCCTATGTACACGATGTATATCAACGCGCCCCGCGAGATGATGAATTTTTCGGGGGTCTTCACGCTTTCGTCCGGGATAATCAGCGTAACAGTCTCCGTAATTCTCGGTGCGATATTCTTTCAGACTCTGACGGTGAAATTTCCCTTTCTCATGAGGGAAGACTCAATCCGGGACATATGGCGGTATATGTTCGTGATTCCGCTGATGATGTCGGCTTTGATTTTCTGGATGACCCCGAATTTCCCGGCGGTAGTCATGACGGGGCGCGTCAGGCCGGTGGGATTGGCTCTTGTTGTTTCGCTGACGGGGGGAATATTCATGCTCTGTCATGTCTTCTGGCTGATTGTCTCACGAATGAGCGAGCGTGCTAGGCTTCAGCAGGAGAATGACATTCTCAGCATGGAGGCAAAACGCTACACGGAATTGCGCGCATACATGGACGAGACAAGAGCATTGCGGCACGACTTCAGGCAGCATATTTCCGTGATGTCGGAGCTTTCGCGGGCCGGAAGAATCCCGGAGCTTGAAGCGTATATCTCACAGATGGCGGAAAAAGCCGGGCGTGGCTACAAGTCTTTCTGCGTGAACAGAGCGGTTGACGCAATAGCCTCGCACTATGACCGCATAGCCGGGACAGCGGGCGCAAAAATTTCGTGGAGGCTCGATCTTCCCAGCACACTCCCGGTGAAAGAGCCGGAATACTGCGCCATGCTCGGAAACCTCGTAGAGAACGCACTGAACGCCGTTAAGATTCTTCCGCAGGAAAAACGCAATATCACCGCAATATCTTCAATGTTGAGCCGTAATATGATTGGGCTTTCGGTAAGCAATGAATACAGCGGGGCGATAACGTTCGGGGCGGACGGCCTTCCGATTTCGGGGCGAAAAGGACACGGGACGGGATTAATTTCGGTCATGAACACGGTGAATCATTACGCCGGAAGCATGAGCATAGGCACAGAGGGAAATATTTTCACGGCTGATATAATCTTATACTCATGAGAATAACCACGGTGATATTTTCGTGCATGGCAGCAAAATTTTTTGACAGGAGGAATTTTTATCATGAAACGTTTATTGGCATTGTCAGCAGTATTTGCGCTCGCTATGGCTTCTGCGGCGTTCGCGGGAGTGCAGGATTTCGGGAAGTTCACGGTTGACGTTCCGCAGGGGTGGACAGGCACAACCCAGCAGGGAACAGCGGTAATCACAAAGAACGACAACTCAGCCCAGCTCACAATCTCGATTGAGGATGCCGGCGGGGCGACAAAGAAAGAGTTAGCGGAGGCATTTGTTGCGGAGTTCAAGAAGTCATTTTCTGAGGTCTCAGAGCCTGTAGCAGACGCTGACGGCGATTATTCGTGGGACATGAAGACAGCGGCAGGGGCGGACTCACATGCGATGCTGTCGATTGAGGGCAAAGACTTTGTGCTTCTCGTCATCACGAATCCGCAGGCGGCTCCGGCTGAATTGTCGTCCATGCTCGGAAGCATAAAGCAGAAATAACACTCACACGCACGGAATATCATTGCGGGAAGGTAAAAGAGTCCCGATGGTATTAATACATTCATCAGGAGGAAAAATTCTCATGAAGCGCACAATAGTTTTTGCGGCAGTACTGGCGGTAGTACTTTCGGCGGCGGCATTCGCTCAGGATTTCGGAGCTTTCACGATGGACATTCCTGCGGGGTGGTCAGCGTCAACAAACGGCCCTACAGGGATCGCCACAAAGGATGACAAGACAGCTTCACTTTCCGTAACGATAATGCCTGCTGAGGGGAACACGGCGGAGACATTCGCAAACGCATTCGCGGAGGAGTTCAAGAAGTCATTTGCGTCTGTAGCAACACCCGCGGCGGAGGGCGACGGCTCATACTCATGGGAGATGACAACGGCCCAGGGCGTGAAGTCAACAGCCATGCTTGCGGTTGAGGACGGAAATTGCAAGCTCGTTGTAATGACCGGGCTTGAGACTGCCGGAGAAGAGATCGCGGCCATGCTCGAAAGCATCAAAGAGAAATAGTAACAAGCAGAAATCCATTCAGCCCCCGGGAAATTCACCGGGGGTTTTTTTGTGAGTTTTTGCGCCGATATTCTCATTGGACAGTGATACGGCGTTTTGCGTTCCCGCGTGATATGCGCTATATTGTCCGCATAAAATTTCATTGAGAGGTCAAATCATGAAGAAATTAGCGTTAATTCTCCTGCTGACATTCTGCGGGACAGCATACGGCGAAATCAGCAAAGTAACAATCAACAAAGCCTGGAAGAGAATCACAAAGGCCGACAATTTTCCGCGTATATCAATAACATACGAGAAGGACTCCGAGCCAAATGCTTGGGTAAAATCCGATGGAGGCGGGAATTTTTCCGTCCACGTAACAAGAGGCTTAATGCGTATGCTTGACACTGAGGACGAAATCGCCGGGGTACTCGGCCATGAGCTTGGACATATACAGCTCGGCCACTACGAGTCCCTAAGCGTCCCCGAATACGGCACAGGGATAAACAGCGACATAGCCGCGAATTTCGAGGGGGTTTACGGTGAAGGGGAACTCAGCGCGGGTGAGGAGATTGAAGCGGACGATTACGGCGTGAATTTGCTGAGGAAAGCCCGCTATAATCCGAGAGGACTCTATGACGCAATGATGAAGATTGCCGCCAAGGGATATGTCAGGAGGCACAGCGGCTTCATGTCCGGGACTGTTTCGCATGAGAGGCTCACAAACGCCGCCGAGAAAGCCGGAATATCATACTGCATAAAGGCCGACAGCCTCATAGGTATGGACGAGGTAGCAGAAATTATGCGCGGGAAAAAATAACGCAGGCGTGAAATTTTCGGAGTCTTCCGTGTGAAAGCGGGAGGCTCTTTTTTTGCGGACTGTGAAAGGCTGTGTACTGCAAAAAATTTTGTTTTATCGAAACTCGCCGTACTGAGTCCTACGACAAACCCCATCGCTTTAGCTATGTGGATATAAGGCGCAATATAGTATAATATTTTTGCGGTTAGTCGTTCCGCATTAACAAAAATGTAGAAAGTAATGTTGTGTCCCTGATGGGGCTATACAGTAGGGGCGGACTGGCCACGCCTTTGAGAATAAGGGTGCCTGTTTTGCAGGTGGAAACTTAAAATCAAACTTCTCAAGAACCCTATGCCGAAAGGCTTCGGGAGGCTCAGGAGATAATGCGATAGAACAAAATCCATTCAATTACATATTAATTTTTGCAGGTGGTCAAATTTCTTATTCGCCCGTCTGCTTTTACACAGGAAAGGAGTCAGCAAAGACAAAATGATTCAAAGACTGCACCGAAGCGATCTCGGCAACTCGCTTAGGACGCTTATGGAAAACGATCCCGCCTTCCGCCCTGTAGCCTACTTCTCTATGGAAGTCGGCCTAAAGGAGTCAATCCCGACATATTCAGGGGGTCTCGGAGTGCTGGCGGGCGATATCCTCAAGAGCGCGGCTGATTTAGGCGTTCCGATGGCAGGTGTTACGCTCTTATATCGCAAAGGCTATTTCGTTCAGGAGTTCAATGACCAGGACTGGCAGCAGGAAAAGCCGGTAATCTGGGATCCGTCAAAAGAATTAACCCTTCTTCCCAACAAAATATCAGTAACAATGAGAGGCCGTGAGATTCAAGTCGGCGTATGGGTATACGAATGCATAGGCGCGACAGGCTACCCTCTTCCGATATATTTCCTTGACACAGATTTTGACGGAAATCACCCCGATGACCGCAAATTATGCTGGTATCTTTACGGCGGTGATAATCATTACAGGTTATGCCAGGAATTTATACTCGGCGTAGGCGGCTTGAGAATGCTCCGCGCCCTAGGTTACATGAACATTGACACGTTCCACCTGAACGAAGGCCACGCAGGATTTTTGACGCTCGAACTTATGCGCGAGTTAGGCTATTATGACCCCGACAGAATCCGCGAGCAGGTTGTTTTCACGACACATACACCAGTCCCGGCAGGACACGACTATTTCACGTTCGGCGAAATTGATCAGGTATTCCCCGATGACGCAAAAGCCACAATACACAAGATGATTCCCGACAAACCCGGCGTATCAATGACAGACTTAGGCCTCAGATACAGCAGGTACGTCAACGGAGTCGCAAAGAAGCACGCCGAGGTCAGCAACGCAATGTTCCACATGGAGACAGTAGACTGGATTACCAACGGCGTACACCCTACAACGTGGGTAAGCTCAGGAATGCGGAAGCTCTACAACAAGCACATACCAGGCTGGGAGCTTGACCCGGGCAGGCTCGTTCAGGCTCTGACAATCCCGAAAGATGAAGTGTGGTCAGCTCATCAGGCATCAAAGCTGAGGCTGTTTGCGCGGATTCTTGAGACAAACGGAGTCCAGCTTGACCCGAATATTCTTACACTCGGCTTTGCGAGAAGGGCGGCGACGTACAAGAGAGCGGATATGCTTTTGACAGACATCGACAGGCTCAGGAAAATAGCCGGGAAAAACAAAGTACAGTTTATTTTCGCGGGAAAGTCTCACCCGCAGGATGACGGCGGAAAAAGATTATTGCAGAGAATCCGCCAAGCCTCCAAGAATCTCCGGGACAGCGTTACGATCGTATTCATCGACAATTACAACATGGAGATAGCCTCGCTCCTGACGCAGGGTGTTGATGTCTGGCTGAACAATCCCATAAGACCCCGCGAGGCAAGTGGCACATCCGGCATGAAGTGCGCCATGAACGGAATAATGAATTTCTCGGTGCTTGACGGCTGGTGGATTGAAGGATGGATTGAGGACGTAACCGGCTGGTCAATCGGGCCGGAGCCGTCAGCGGCAGAAGCAAAGTTAGCAAACTCACAGCACTATGACGAGAGCAAAGACGCGGATGACTTCTACAGGAAACTTGAAGAGAAAGTAATTCCCACATACTACGAGAACCATGACAAATGGGTTGACATGATGAGGCATACAATCGCCCTTGACGCGAGCTTCTTCAACACTCACAGAGTAGTGCATGAATACGCGTCAAAAGCATACTCAATCGATTTCAGGGGAATGTAGCAAAATTTTTGCAGTGAAAGGAATGCAGTAAAACAGCGATGACGAAAAACGGCAGTGCGGTAAAAGTATTGTTCGTAACAACAGAGCTTGCGCCGTTCTCGAAAGTCGGCGGACTCGGTGATGTTGCAGGTTCTCTTCCGAAAGCACTAAGGCAGGCAGGAGTCGATGTCAGAGTCGTAACTCCGGCATGGCCGGGAGTCCTTGAGAGGGCAGCGGCGGCAGGACTCAAAACCACAACAGTAAAGACCAAAGTATACGCGGCATATGACTGGCGCATACACAAAGCAGAAGTGATAAAGGCTGAAGTGAAAGGTGTCCCGACATATTTCCTCAAAGCAGAGGACTACACCGGAGACATGTACCCTTCACAGCTCAACTTCTGGACGGCCTCACCCTTTGCGGTGTTCTGTATGCAGGCACTTGAGCTGAAAGACGCTATAGACTGGGAGCCGGATATATACCACTGCCACGACTGGACATCGGCATTCCTTCCCTGCGCGCTTGCGTGGCACAGGCACTATAGGCAGATCGGCGGCAAGTCAATTATGACCCTGCACAACGTAGCGTATCAGGGAATATTTGAGCCGTCGCCGTTCTTGGAGGCATCCGGGCTTGAGCCGTGGAGCTTCAGCTCGTCAACAATGGAATTTTACGGACAAGTCAACCTCCTGAAGGGCGGAATAGTCGCGGCCTCAGCAGTAAGCACAGTGTCGCCGACATACGCAAACGAGATTCAGACCTACGAGTCAACCCGCGAATTGTCCGGGATACTCTACCAGCAGAGAAGCAAATTACGCGGAATCCTCAACGGCCTTGATGTGAAATTCTGGGATCCCGCCGGAGACAAAGAGATTCCCGCCAAGTTCAGCGCGAAAGACCTGAAGGGAAAAGCGGCCTGCAAGAGAGAATTATTATCACGCGCCGGGCTTGACCCTGAGTCAGACGCTCCCGTGATTGTGTGCGTGAGCCGTCTCGTTGAACAGAAAGGTTTTGACATGGTATTCAGCGCGGCGGATCAGATTGCGGAGACAGGCGCAAAACTTCTCATACTCGGTTCGGGAAATGACTGGATAGAGAACGGAATAATGCAGGCGGCCGAGACTCACCCGCAGAGCATAAAGCTGTTCAAGGGCTACGATGAGCCTTTGTCGCACTTAATGTACGCGGGTGGTGATATATTCCTCATGCCGTCAGTGTTCGAGCCTTGCGGACTGTCGCAGATGATCTCCATGAGGTACGGCACTGTTCCTGTAGTGCGCGAGGTCGGCGGACTCCGTGATACTGTGTTTGATGTTGACAGGCCGGAGGGCGGAAACGGCTTCACGTTCCAGACATGCGACGCAGACGGAATGATGTGGGCATTGCGCCGTGCGGTTGACCGCTACGACACCGACAAAGCTGCGTGGAAGAAAATCATGCTTGAGGGAATGCGAGAGGATTTCACGTGGGACAGGTCAGCCGGACTCTACAAGGATATGTACGAGGACTTAATGCAGTAAAAAGGGTGAATTATGCCCCTTGTGATTTCTGCCGGGGGCATTGTTAATATAAGGGAGATGAAATTTTCATGTACACAGGCAAACACGGAAGAGTGTTAGGTATAGTGCTTGCCGGGGGAAAGGGCGAGCGCTTAATGCCCCTGACTAGTTACCGCGCAAAACCTGCCGTATATTTTGCCGCGAAATATCGTATCATTGATTTTGCACTCTCCAATCTCATCAACAGCGGAATCTATTCGGTTTACGTCCTGACGCAGTTCAAAAGCCAGTCGCTTAACGAGCATATAGAGCGTGGCTGGCAGTTCGGCGGAGCTATGCGGGGGCGTGATTTCTTTGTTACGACAATTCCCGCGCAGATGTGGAGCGGTGAACACTGGTTCCAGGGAACAGCGGACGCTGTGTATCAGGCAAAGCACATGATTACGCGCTTCAGAGCCGATAAAGTCTGCATTTTCGCGGCGGATCACATCTACAAGATGGACGTTGAGCAAATGCTCTCGTACCATGACGCGCAGCACGCTGACGTAACAATAGCGGCAAATGTCGTGCCGGTTGAAGAGGCTACCGCGTTCGGGTGCATTAAGACCGACAAGAACGGGCGCATTGTCGAGTTCATGGAGAAGCCGAAAAACCCGCCGGAGATTCCCGGAAAGCCCGGTTTCTCGTATGTCTCAATGGGAAATTACGTTTTTGACAGGAAAGTGCTTGAGGAAGCCCTCGACGATGACGCAATGAAGGAAGAGACAAGCCACGACTTTGGCAAGGACATTATCCCCGACCTTGTGGAACACGGTATGAAGGTCTGCGCTTATGACTTCTCGACAAACGTACTCCCGCACCCGTCAGCAGAGACCGAGCTAATTCACCAGTGGAGGACGGATAAACCCTACTGGCGTGATGTCGGGACGCTCTACGCTTACTGGAAGGCGCATATGGAGCTTATCGGCCATGAGTCGGAGATGTCGTTCTACAATCCCATGTGGCCGATACGCACGGTGTCATACGGTGATCCCCCTTCATACTGCTACCCGGACAGCGGACACCCCTGCAACATCAACAGGGTCATGCTCTCGGAGGGAAGCAGGATTTTCGGCGCGGACGTGTCAAATTCCGTTCTTGCGCGTAACAGCCTCGTTCAGGCGGGAAGCGTCGTTGAGGAAAGCATCATCGGCCATGATGTAGTCATCGGCAGGAATTGCAGAATCAAGCGCGCAATCATTGACGGCCATAACATTATCCCGGACGGGACTGTTATCGGCGAGGATCCCGATCTTGACGCGAAAAATTACTACGTTGACCCGAAATCGGGAATCGTTGTCGCAGGAGTGCCGAAAGAATTATACCTGACAGGAAGCGACCAGCTTGAAGAAGGACAGAGCTGGGACACAATGGGCTAGAGCCTGAAATATATTCCCCCCGGTGAACATGGCCGGGGGTTTTCTTTTTGCTGACGGAGGGGAAAATTTATGTCGCTGTCCGGGATGTTCGAGAATTTCATGAGGAAGCATGTGTACTTCACGCCGTATTACAGCCGGAAGGCCGGACTCTGTTCAGACGAGCCGGAAATCTACAACAGCTCCGGGGAAAGAATGCGAGTGTTCTTTATCTCAGACCGGGAATTTGCACACACACCCTACTGGCCCGGAATGACTCAGCCGCGCTATGTTTTGTGGGACAGGTACAATTTTGGCCTGAAGACTCATTTTTACAGCCATTACGAAGCGTTTAACACTGTAGGGAAGCCTGAGAGAAAATTTGCCGTGCTGATAGAGTCGCGCTCAGTCAGCCCGAAAAGCTACAGGAAATTCCTGCGCGAGAAAAATTATATTCAGAATGAATTTGACCGGGTATTCACATATGATGACGAGATACTAAGCGCATTAAGCAACGCCGAATTTGTCCCCTTCTGCGCGGGATACTGGTACGGAAAAATTGACGGCACAGCAACTTTATCGCCCGAAAATTACAGCCGAAAGACACGGAATATATCGATACTTTCATCGGACAAAAACTCAACGCCCCTTCACCGTCTCAGGAAAAATCTTGCGCGAATATGCCGGGATAATAATCTTGCTGACACTTACGGGACATTTGACGGGGGAAAATACGTAACGCCTGAGTCTACTCTGAGGGATTACAGGTATTCCATCATAATCGAGAACGACATAACGCCGTATTTCTTCACGGAGAAGATCACAAACTGCTTTGCCGCTCAGACGATACCAATATATTTGGGCGCAACGAGGATTAACGACTTCTTTGACGGGGACGGGATAATAGCAATTACGGAGAAAGACGCAGGGAATATCGCTGAAATTCTGAGGCAGTGTACAGAGGCTGAATATATGCGGAGGCTTCCTGCGGTGATGGAAAATTTCAGGCGCGTGAAGGAGTATGAGAGTCCCTGCGACTATATGTATTTGCGTTACGTGAAAGAAATTTGCGGGTGATTATTCCGTATGGGCTAAAATGAAGTCTGAGACCTTATCCCCGGCTTGGGCGGCTAAAGGTGCGTCAGCCTGCGTGAAATAAATCGTCCTGAGAGTCCCGCCGCGTGCGTCGAACTCTATCCACTGGTGAATCCCGCCGGAGTAATAAGTTCCGTCATCATGCCTGTGAAGCTCATCGCCAAAAAACTTCAGAAGGTCAGACTCGCTTGAGCCGATTCGGAGTCCGCCCGCGAATGTCATAGAAGGGTCAACAGTGAAGAAATCCGAGAGATATTCCCCGGATCGGCCTATGATGTATTTTTCCCCTGCCCAGACCCTAGAGCCTGCGACTGTTAAAGACGGCTTTCCCTTCATGATTCTGTCCGCGATTGCCTTCAAGCTGTCAGCAAAATCGCTGTAGGGGTCTGACTCCGTGTCAATCTGAAACATGCCCCGTATGTATTCCGCTCTGTTCTCTGTGGCCTGCGCGTATGCCTGAGTCTTTGACATGCCGCCGGACTTCATGAGCTTCTGCGCTTCATTGTCCCGTCCTGTCTTCAGCCATTGGGACTGGGATTTTTTCAGAGCCGCGAAATCTGCAGGGGATAAAGATTCTTTTGCCGCTGTCCATGCCTCATTGAGATTTCTGTCTGCCTCCGCGAAAGCAGAGTCCTTCATCATGGCGGTATAATCCTTGTCGCTTAACGCCAGAGCCTGAAACGCACCGCACATCACAAACACAAATATTAATGCTGAAATTGCCTTCTTCATGTGAATGCCTCCTGTGAATTTTTCGGGAATATTATAACCTGTGCCTGATGAGATTCTGACAGCATGAAGTTAGCAATCTCCGATACGTTTTTGTGCACCCGTTCTATGTCCTTTCCCAGACTTCTATTATTCCTCCGTCCGGCTGTATGCTTGCTTCCGTTTTTGCCTAGCTTCCGAATATCCCTTCAGCCCCGTGCGATTCTTTGTGCTGGCTCGTTAATCTTCCTGACTGTCTCATGACCGGATTATATCACCCCCGAAATTACCCCACCGCCTATCACATATTCACCGTCATATATCACCGCAGACTGACCCACAGCAGGACTCCTCACAGCCCCGTCAAACTCAATCACCATTTCACCCGGCCCGGTCTGGTTCACGGTGCAAGGGATCTCAAGCTGGCGGTAACGCACCTTCACACACGCCCGGAAATTCTCAGGCAGAGTCTCACACGCAACGAGATTAACATCCCTCACAGTGATTCTCCGGGTGAAGAGTCCCGCGTCAGTCTCAGGAACAAGAGTTACCGTATTCATGGCCTGGTCTATCCGGGAGACGTAGAGCCTCGATTTTGCCGCAACACCCAAGCCCCGACGCTGGCCCGCCGTGTAATGTATTATCCCCTTGTGATGGCCGAGAATTTTCCCCGAAGCGTCAACGAAATCACCGGGCGGGTAAACTTTCCCCGTGTATGACTCGATGAACCCGGCATAATCACCGTCTGGCACAAAGCATATATCCTGCGAGTCATGCCTGCGGGCGTTCGTGAAGCCGAGACTCTCTGCCAGCTCCCTAACGTCAGGCTTAAGCATTCCTCCGAGCGGAAATTCCGTGTGCGATAACTGCTCCTGTGTCATCATGTACAGCACATAGCTCTGGTCTCTCGACAAATCAACAGCCTTGCGCAGAAGCCACCGCCCCGAATCCCGCTCAATTCTAGCGTAATGCCCCGTCGCAATCATGTCATGCCCCGAAGCCCGCGCATGTCCCAGAAATTCACCGAACTTCATGAACCTGTTGCACTCTATGCAGGGATTCGGAGTACCGCCAGACTCGTAAACGTTCACGAAACGCCGTATAACGTTGTCCCGGAAAATTTCCCGCATGTCTATAACTTCATGGCCGATATTCAGAGAGTCGCACACAGACCGGGCATCAGCGACATTTTTCCCGTCGTCGTCAGAAAGAAGCATTGTAGCCCCCGCGCAGGAGCCGTATTTTTCGCGCACAAGAAAAGCGGAAACGCTGCTGTCAACGCCCCCGCTCATCGCAATTAGTATGCTCATGAAATTATTACTTCACCATTGCGCCGAGTTTCTGAAGTCTCTTCACTGCCTCCGAAAGTATGTCCTCAGTCCGTGCGAAATGGAAGCGAATCAGATTGTTGACTGGCTCACGGAAGAAGCTCGAACCCGGAACCGCCGCGACTCCGATGTTCTTGATGACCCACTCGCAGAAGTCCAGATCGCTCCAGCCCTTGAACTGCGGCAGCTCTAGGAAGTCAGACACGTCAACCATCACGAAATACGAACCCTGCGGGACATTGTGCTTCAGTCCGGCCTCGTCAAGCCCTTCAAGGAACATATTGCGGAGTTTCGTGTACTTTGCCTGAAGAGCGGCGTAATACTCCGGCGGGAGCATGAACGCTTCTACGGCGGCCTCCTGTAACGGCGCGGCTGCTCCTACCGTCAGGAAGTCGTGTACCTTCCTCGCCCCGTCAACAACATCAGCAGGCCCGATGAGATAGCCCAAACGCCAGCCCGTAATGGAGTACGTTTTTGACATTGAGTTGCAGGTGATTACGTGGTCAAAGAGTCCCGGCAATGCTGAAGCGTATACATGTTTGTACGGGTCAAAGATTATATGCTCGTATACCTCATCCGTTACTATGAATGCGTCATACTTCACCGCAAGCGCGCCGATTTCGGTTAATTCTTTCTCGGTGAAAACTTTTCCGCATGGGTTTGACGGGTTGCAGATTACTATAGCTTTCGCGCCGTTCCTGAAGCCGTCCTCAATCAATTTAATGTCGTAGTCATATGTCGGAGGCACTAACGGAATATATATAGGAGTCGCGCCGGAAAGAATCGAGTCTGCGCCGTAATTTTCGTAGAAGGGAGAGAATACCATAACTTTATCGCCGGGGTTGCATATCGTCATCATCGCGGCCATCATTGCTTCTGTTGAACCGCATGTGATTACTATCTCGGACTCCGGGTCAATCTCGCGGCCTATTGCTTTGCCCTGCTTGGCGCATATAGCATCGCGGAGATTCTTTGCCCCGAATGTTATTGCGTACTGGTGCGGGCCTGTGTGGGCGGCTTTGGCGAGGGAGTCCATCATCTCAGTCGGCGGATCCCAGTTAGGGTAACCCTGAGACAAGTTTATTGCTCCGTGCTTGTTGCAGATTCGAGTCATTCGGCGGATTACGGAGTCGGTGAATGTTCCTACCCTGTCGCTTAATTTGGGCATGGGATAACTTCATATCCTTTCATGATTGTGTCTTAATGTGAAATTTTACGTTCGGTTTTGAGAATTTGCAATATTCTTGTATCAACCCTGCTTCATGAACAAGCCCGCTATAGCCGTAACAGATTTCACAGGCGACATCATCATAGACCGCGTTACGCTGAGTCCGATTCGTTTCGTTGCGTTCAGTATCGTGATAATGTCATCGGTAACATTCATGCTCAAATCCCCGTAGCCCGGGCTGAATCTCGATGTCATTCTCTCACCCGGGCGAAGCCAGCCTGCAATATCGCTCCTGAGGTACTCGTCAATGTACGAGTCAATCATCACTGAAGCACATGCGTCAAGCGCGAGTCCGTCAAGCATATTCCTGTTCTGCGCCAGTGTAATCTGCCTGTCTGTCTCATGACCCAGCGTCGCCGCAATCACTATGCAGTCCGTGCTTCTTGACGTGAGCCGGGCAATGTCATCGCTGTAGATATACGCTCCCTCAAGCTCTATACCGCCGTCAAAATGTATGATGTGAAATCTCCCCCAGACGCACCGCGGTTCAATGCAGGCTTCAAGTTTCCCGAAAGCCTCGGCGACAGTGCGCGCTAATTCTTCCGTCTGGCCTCCGGGAGGGATTCCCATGTATCGGAGCGCGTCAATTATCTGCTTATCTGTCGGAATGAACTGCATAACGCTTTGTGTAAAGCACCGAACGTATACCCGAATCAATCCGCCTCACCGTGTCGGCCTGATTCATAGTATACAGGTGAATCCCCTCAACGCCCCGCGCTAGAAGGTCTATTATCTGCTCGGTTGCGTAGGCTATTCCGGCTTCCTTTACGGCTCCCTGATGATGTCCGTATGCGTCAACGAATCTCCTCACACGCTCCGGGACTGAGGCACCGCACATTTCAACGACTTTCGGAATCTGTGCCGCCGCTGTGATGGGCATTATCCCGGCGATTATCGGCTGAGTGATTCCCATTTCACGCGCTCTTTCACGCCACGCGCAGAAAATATCATTGTCAAAGAATAGCTGCGAGATTAAGCCCTTTACACCGAGACTGCATTTTTCTTTGAGGTGATACAAATCCTGCTCAACGGATTCTGACTCCGGGTGTTTTTCCGGGTAGCAGGCCGCGAAAATGTCAAAGTCATCGCCGTATTCCTCGTGAATGAACGCGATTAACTCCGAGGCGTGGTGAAATTCTCCGAGATCTGACTCGTCTTTGAGGTCGCCCCTTAACGCTAGAATGTTGCGGACGTTGCTGGCTTTCAGGCGGTCGAGAATCGCTTTGAGTTCGGCGCGTGTTGTGCCTACGCAGGTAAGGTGCGCGACTCCGTTTACGTGATAGCGGTTCTGAATCCCTGACGCAATTTCTACGGTGTTGTCCCGGCTTGAGCCTCCCGCACCGTAAGTTACGCTGATTAAATCCGGGTTGAAGCTCACTAGGCTGTCTATTACGCCGTAGGTGCCTTCTGTGCTTTTGTTGCCTTTCGGGGGGAAAATCTCGAATGTGTAGCTCGGCGCGAGTTTGTCAAAAAATCTGTCCATAATTATTTTGTCTCCTTCTTCTGCGCTAAAAGCCATTCCCTTATTGCCTCTGTCCTGTAAGCATAATCGAATGATGACATATGCTCGGAAAAATTCCCGTCTGTCATGGCCGGCAATGTGCTTCCCTTCGTGAACATGATGAAATTCACGGGCAGGCTTTTTATGAGCGCGATTGCTGGGTCTTTTGCGTTCACGTTCATGCTGACGGTGAAACTTCTGCTGCTGTCATTCCTGAACATGTCAATCACTTCATTCATTCCGGCCGATGCTTTCGGGTCTCCTGCTGAAGCGGCGTAAACGAATTTTTGAGTCAGAAGTCCTTTCAGCGCGTTGATGTCCCATTGACCCGACACAAACATGCAGGCCGTGAACATGTCCGGGTATTTCGCCGCCAACACAAGAAACGTCATACAGCCCATCGACTGCCCTGTAGCATATACCCGCGACTCATCAGCAGGATAATGTTTCACCGCCCATTTCACGAATCTTGCTGTGAGTTCGACATATTGACTCTCCGTGAAGCCGTTATGATCGTCAAGCACAATTTCCGGGTACGATGGCACAATCACAACGCAGTCATGACGGCACCAGATGAGTCCGCCGAGTCCCTGAGTGAGGGAATAATTTACGTCCTTCCCTGCCGAGCTTGCGTCAGCGATGAAGAATACAGCGGGAAATTTTTTGTCCGCAGAATAATTTTCAGGAACGTAAACCGCAAACGGCAGCTTCATTCCTGAGTCATCAATATATTCTGAATGCGTGAATTTCTTGGCGTATTCTGTGATTAGAGACTGTAATAATTTGTCGGCGGATTTGTCCGGGCGGTAAATGTCTGCGCGTCTTGCTGAACGGAAATTTTCATCCGCGCTTGAGGCGTAACACGCTGTAGAAATCAGGAGCATTGCGAGGAGAATAATTTTCCTCACGGTTTGAGTCCTTCTTTCCTGTCTTCCTCCCACGTAATGAACGAGTGATAATATTTCTGGTCATTGTCGTCAAGCCCGCGTGTGATTTCTGTTATGTGAATGTGCGAGGCTTTCACCTTTTCGAGGACGTAATCGACCGCTTTCATCGGGTCAGTGTGTGCGCCGCAGGTGAAAATGTCCAAGGCCATGTAATTCACTTCCGGCCATGTGTGAATGGACAAGTGCGACTCACTGATTACGACTACTCCGCTAACGCCATTGGGGGGAAATTTGTTGAACGACACCGACCAGACTTGAGCATGTGCGCGGTTGGCGGCCTCAACAAGAATATCCTGAAGTCTTGCAACGTTTGTGATTGTTTCATCACAGCCTGATACTTCAACGATATAGTGAACACCTTTAGGGGACAATTTAGAATCTCAGCCTCCCGTAAAAATGAATTTATAGTGAACATAGTGTAGAATAACATATCATGGAATTTTATCACACTGCGGACTGTTTTTAATGCAGAGAAGTAAAGCGTAATACGGAGGCATAATTTCAAATGCTTGCACAAAATTCAGGAAAATGCCTCTTGACTTATGAAGATATATATGCGTAAAAGGCTTCGGGCTTCGGCATAACTATTCCCCAAAATTCCCCCTTAATCATTACTGCACACCTGCGTTAAGTCATTGGTCATCTATAGGCTTCTGGAATGACGGTACAGGTCTCCTATGGTAGCGTCCGCAAGAAGAGGCGCAGAAGGTCGGGCGCGGTTATCCGTGTCCAAAGCATATTAATTCACCAAAGCATATTAATTCATAGGAGGCAAGATTAATCATGAAGGCAAAAATTTTGTCAGGGCTTCTTCTCCTTGCTCTGACATTCGCGGCACTTCCGCACGGCGCAGAGGCAGCAGCAAAAACACCGAAGGCCATTGCGGACACGTACACTTTCGACGGCATAACCTACTACAACGTCAACTCACAGAACTTCAACAGCGACAAGAAATTCTACGTTGATGTGAGCTCCACTAAGCACAGTGCTATCGGCGGACGCTCAATCGGAGATCTCTGGCTGATGGCGGCTGCGGGAATGGGAAAAAGTCTAGTGAGAACAGGTTCTGAGGGTATGCCCGATAATTATCTGGCTATACTGAAGCAGTGTATGTTGACCGGCAGCATTCCTCTTAATTCTGGAAACTATAGATACACAACCTCACTTCCGGAATGGAAAAACTACGACAGCGGATATGTAGAGACAAGCGCAATGATTGAGGTACCTGGGCGGAGAATGAAATGAAAAATCCCCTCAGCCTTTTGCGACTGCGGGGACTTTTTTACCTTAACGGGAAAAATTTGCAGCTCGGTTAAGAAATCCCGCGCATGTTCCATTCAGGACTGAGATATTTACCGCGCATAATCCTGTCAACATTGTCATAATCATTCTGAGTCAGAGTCAAATTTTCGGATATTCCCATCCTGCTGCGTATCGCCGTCATAAAGTCATCAGCCGAAATATTTTTCCTCAGAAGCGGCCTGATGTTAGCGATTTTCCCCGAACGCCTCAAAACCTGCGGGATTATTCCCAGCTCCGAGTCAAATAACAGTGTGCCGTGATGAAGGATTCTGCCGTCATGATGATACTGCGCCCCGCCGGAAATTTTGCGCCCGTCAGAAAGAATATCATTATGCCGAAATTCGAGTCTCCTAACGCCCAGCCCCGAAAGAATTTCCATGATTATCCGCGAGAAATGCTCAAGAGTCAGCCTCCTGTCGTCCGCCAAAATAAAGCTGTAATTCACGTTGCCCAAGTCATGATAGACAGCACCGCCCCCGGAATTACGCCGTATGACCTGAATCCCGTTATCCCTCGCAAAGTCCGTGAACACCTCCGACTCGACGGCCTGAAAGCGGCCTATTATCACTGAGGGGGAATTACGCCACAGCATGAAGACATCAGCATCGAGTCCGCAGATATATTCCTCGCAGGCGAGATTGTACGCGGGCGACACTGAGCTGGAGTCAGCAAACTTAATCATAATCCTGAATATCAGGGCGCAGAATCTTCACGGTCTCCTCCGCAAACCAGTCGTAAAACATCGGCTTGACTTCCTGAGTCCGCAAATGTTCAACGCTTGTCCCGATAATGTACATTGGCCGGGCAAGGTCAACAAGATCTTTTCCGTATGACCTTAGAGTCTGAGTCAGCGCGTCAAGCTCCGTGTCTGTGTCTGTTACGAGCGTCAATAGCTTCATCGGCTCTTGTTCCTCCGAGTCCATGTCGAACCATCCCGGAATATATATGCGTCTCTGAAGCGTGAAGAGTATGTGAATTTTTCCGATTAGCGGCAATAACTCTTGAGGCTTCTCCCTGACCTTGTGCGCGAAAATGAGACTCGCATTCACGAACCTGAATATATCCTCTTCAGGCGCGGGCATCTGCCTGTAATGCTCGAAATCATGGTGATGTCTCAGCACAAAATCAACGGTGAAATTTCCGCAGGGTACATGATTCTTTCTGACCCACGAGTCAAGCGCGGGCTGTCCCGGAGCAGGGAGCTTCCTCGCCTCCCAGCCCTTATCGGGAAATTCGGCCATGAACGAGCGCAGATAGTCATTCTCAGGCCACAGGGCTTTGACGCGTCCATTAACCGCAAAATATTCATCATCATTCAGCATTGGCGACAGCGGGAACGTTTCATTAACCGTAAATTCCTTTATGCCCCATTGAGTCATGAATGCCCGGTCAAGAAGCTGTGTCATTCGGTTGATTTCGAGCTGATTATTTGCCGTGTCTGCGTCATTGATGATACGTGTGATTTTGCTGACGGGGACAAAGTTTTCACGCGATAAATTTTCCCGCTCCTGAATGCCCGCCTGCGTAATGATATAGCCATTTCCGAGCCGCAAAATTTTCCCGGAAGCCTCAAGCACCGCGAGGGAGCCGGGATTTTCGCCCGAAAGTCTCACCGTCTCAGCGTCCCAGCAGGGATAATCATCCGAGAACAGCAATAATATATTACTCGTCATCATCAGAATCCGGGCGCAGAATTTTCACAGTCTCATCACAAAACCAGTCGTATATAGTGCGCTTCTGCTCGGTCTGATTCCTGAGATGCTCTATGCTAGTTCCGATGATGAAAAGAGGGTTGACGGGGTTAATCAGCTCACAGCCATATGAACGCAGAGTCCCCGTAAGATTCTCAAGCTCCGACTCCGAGTCCGTAACAAGCGCGAGCAAATGCCAGTCTTCATTCTCGTCGTGGTCAATGTCGAACCAGCCGGGCAGATATATACGCCTCTGCAATGTCAGCAGAATGTGAAGTTTCCCTATGAATGGCAATAAATCTTCAGGCGATTCCGTTACCCTGTGCGCGAAAAGTTGATCCGAGTCGAGAAATTTATACCTGTCGGAGGCTAACTGCGGGTAATTCTTGTAGTGATTGAAATCGGCGCGGCTCCTCATGACAAAATCAACCGTGAATTTTCCGCAGGCAATATTATTCCGTGATGCCCATTCATCGAGTCCCTTTTGACCGGGAGCAGGATATTTCCTCGCGGAGACTCCTACATTCGGGAAGTCAGCAAGAAATTTTTTCACTGTCTCATGCTCTGGCCATGTCGCTATGACTCTTTCACCCTCAAATGCGAAATACTCATCATCATTCAGGAACGGAATTAGCGGGAACGTTTCATTTGTCGTAACTTCCTTTATGCCCCAGTCCGTAACAAATGCCCGGTCCAAAAATTGAGTCATGCGGTTGATTTCGAGAAGCTCACGCGCTTTTGACTCGTCCGTGATAATTTCAGCGGGTGTTACAGGAAGGCACAAATCACGGGCGGCATTCTCGCGGCTAATGACTCCCTTCTGCGTGAGTACGTAGCCTCCTGCAATGGGCAGTAAATCCCCGGACTCGGCAAGAAATTTCAGGGCATCGGGATTCTCGCCTGCGGTTTTCACGGTCTCCCAGTCCCAGCAGGGCAATGAATCTGTGAACAGCAGCAGCAGACTCTCCATGTAATTTTTCCTCCGTTGAATGTTGATGAGGGAATTATATCGCGTATCTTCCCTCACAAAAATAATTCACAGCCTAGCGGAAAACAGAACACAGCCGAAAGCAGGCACGAAATATCAAGCAGCCTCCACGCCTCTATGATGTCGGAAATTTCCGGGTCATTCGCATTCTCGTTCAGGCATGGCCGGGGCTCGAACTTCCCGCCGTATTCCGCGCCTCCTCCCAGCCTCACACCTAACACGCCCGCAAACGCGCTCTCACCGTGTGCGCTGTTGGGACTCTTGTGCTTCAGACGGTCAGACATGAACACCCGCCAAGCCTCCCGGACATTTTTCCCCGTTCTCGTGAAAAGCCCCGCAAGAATTATGATGACACCTCCGAGACGCGCCGGAATGAAATTCATTATGTCGTCAAGTTTTGCTGACGGACTCCCGAATCTGCCGAATGATTCATATCCCAGCATTGAGTCTAATGTGCTTGCTGACTTGAACAGCCACACCGCTATGCACATCCCGTAATCACCGCCGACAGCCCAGCCCACAGCCGCAAAGAATATCACCGACATAACGCCGTCAACAGAATTTTCCGCGACAGTCTCAATCACTGCCCGGATTATTCCCGCCTCATCAAGATTTTCCGTATCGCGCCCGACAACATACGATAAATTTTTCCGCGCCCCGTCAATGTCGTGCTTCATGAGTGAGAGAAATACGGGTAAAGTTTCGTCCTTCAGGTCGCGCCACGCAATGGCCGAGTACAGCAGGTACACTTCAAGAATGACACTGCACCCCGTAACAGAAAGCGCAAGGCATACAGAAAGCCCCGCCGTTATGACCGTCATAATCACAACAGCGAGGCCGCGAATGTATGAGCCTGTATCAGTGAAAAATATTCCGCGCCAGAAATTTATGACATGGCCGAGAAATCTCACAGGGTGAGGAAAGCTCCGCGGGTCTCCTAATATCCCGTCAGAAATAACCGCAAGGCACAATATCAGCGCGAATTTCACGGGCTAATATTCCGGCTCCCCTGTCCTGCCTGCGTAAAGCTCAACGCGGTAAACAGTCCCCTCTTTATCGCCAGGCTCGCGGCGTTCGAGGACTGAGAGAGTCATGTTCCTTCCGTCAAGCTCATATGACAGTATGCTAATCTCCGGGGAATCGTAGGGGGTCTCGCGCATTGTGGGAGTACCCAGCTTTGAGCGTACTTCCGGCTGTGAAAAGTCTATGAGGTCAACGCCGAAAAATTCCCGGCATATCTCGTAGCTGTCTGTCGTGAAAAATACATCCCTGACTCCGTTCCTGCCCTCGATGACTCTGAACTCCGCATTGTCTGTGCTGTAGCTGGTATAGCCGTCTTCCTCTCTGACTGTCCATTTCCCCGGCCTGCTCATGATTCTTCGGCGGGCTTTGACGTAGTTACTGTAGAGATTTGCGGCTGACTTGCTTTTTCCGCCCATTTTGAGACGGATTCCGTTCTGAGGGAGCCAGCCTGATTTGCCGTTCACGCTGACTTTGTACCACAAATAATTATCATCATCACGCACTGCGCTGGGTACGCTGATCCATTTCTGCGGCATTGTGATTTCCTCGCTCCGTGAATCTCTTCCGGCCTTCCTGTAGAGCGTCATATATTCCTCCAAAGGGTAAGCCCATTGTCCTTTTGACGGCGGGACGGGCGCGGAATATGCTGACGAACACATCACGACAGCAAGAATCAACGCGGGCAATAATTTTCGTGCCAAGATTAACACTCCTTTGACGCTGAATTTTTCTGTGAATTATATCTCACTTCACACAGCCAATTCCGCAACCGGCGCACCCTGTCCGGCAGTCTTGAGTCAATTCACCGCTGTATGCTTTGTGCCTTTCACGGAGGAGAAATTCTTTGCTCAGTCCGACATTCACGAAATCCCACGGGAGAGTCTCGGACTCGTTTCTTTCGCGGGTGTAATTCTCCGGGTCAATCCCGCAGTCATTGAACGCCTCAAGCCATCGCTGAAGGTCAAAATATTCCGTCCAACTGTCGAAACACGCGCCCTTCTCCCACGCCCTGAATATCACATCACAGAGCCTTCTGTCCCCGCGTGATAACAATCCTTCAAGATAAGTCTGCTCCGGCTCATGGTAATTCACGGATATATTTCTGTCGTGAACCTGAGACTTTATGCGCCTGCCCTTTTCGCGTAGTTCGTCAATGTCATTCTGACGCTCCCACTGAAACGGGGTATGCGGCTTAGGCACAAATCCCGACACCGATACGCTGACACTTGCCCGCCTGCGTCCCAATGAACGCGCTAATTTCAGCGTCATGTGTGATATTTCGGCTATAGCGTCTAAATCCTCGTCCGTTTCTGTCGGCAGTCCCATCATGAAATACAGCTTGACTCGCTCCCATCCGCGCGAAAATATTTCCGTGAGGCAGGCTGTAATCATGTCTTCCGTTATGCCCTTGTTGATTACGTCCCGGAGCCGCTGAGTCCCGGCTTCAGGCGCGAAAGTTATTCCGCCGTGCTTTGAGCGGAGTCCCTCTAACTTTTCGGCAAGCCCTACAGAAAATCCGTCCATCCGCAGACTTGGGAGGCTCAATTTTGCGTGATGTTCGCTGAGTGTCGGCGAAAGGTCATCAATGAGAGCCTCAATCCCGGAATAATCGCATGACGCGAGCGACAAAAGCCCGGCTTCCTCCCATCCTGTAGACCGTATTATGCTGAGTATTGACTCTGCGGCTTCTGACTCTGGTCGTTCCCTCACAGGACGGTTTACCATTCCCGCTTGGCAGAATCTGCAGCCCCTTCCGCACCCACGGAACAGCTCAACCGCGGCCCGGTCGTGAACGATTCCCACGCTCGGCACTATCATAGAGTCCAGCGTGAAAATATTTTCCGTGTACTGACGTGTAACTTTCCCGCCGATTACAGGAACGTAGCACCCGGCAATCTCTGATACGGCCTTCAGGATTTCGGAACGTGGGCGACCTTTCATGCCATGAATCGCGGCCAATAATCCCGGCAATATCGCTTCAGCCTCGCCCACGCAGAAGACATCCACGAATGCCGACATCACATCAGGGTTATACGCACCGTAGCCCCCGGCGATAACGAGGGGTGAGTCATTTCCGCGCTCTGAGGAATATATACCCAGCCCCGATAGCTGTAACATCGTCAATATATTCGTGTAGCTTGTCTCATGAGGAAGTGTGAAGGCTACAACGTCAAAATCTTTCACGGGCTTTTTTTGTTCTGCTGACGAAAGCGGGATATTGTTCGCCCTCATTAATCCGGCCATGTCAGGCCAGGGACAATAAGCGCGGTCAGCGAGGTAATTTTTTCCCATGCTGTGAATAAATGCCTCTATTATCTGGAAGCCGTAATAGCTCATGCCAGTCTCGTAAACGTCCGGGAACAGCAAGCACACCCGCAATTCTGCCCCGTCCCATGAATTTTTTGCTGACGGTCTCCACTCACTGTAACAATAACGCGACGGCCTCGACACCTGCGACATTAACGCCCATTCAGGCCGGGTAAATTCCTCAAAGTTATACATTAATTTATCACCTGCGACTCAAAAGTCTGCTGCCCTGCGCTTGATTTCCGCTGAAATTATACTTGAGCTTTCTCAATCACGCTTAACTTTCGAGCTTCACGGCGTATTTGTTCCCCGCGAGAAAGAAATTAACCGCGCAAAATCATGGCCGGAGTAGAAAAAGCATAGGGGACAGCAATAACCTTCACGGCTTGCGGTGAAATTGTATCGGTGATATTCTTTCGGCAAAATCACAATCATAATCATAAAGGAAGGTACATCATTGTTGCAGTTTACACACGAAAGCAAATCCATCGAAATCAATAATGCCTCCGCGACTCTTCATGATGTCATAAAATCTCTCGGCCTCGACAGCAAAAAAGTAATCGCGGCAAATTTCAGCGGCGAAATTTCTGACCTCTCACGCACAGTAACAGAAGGCGGCGAAATTTCCCCGGTAACAATTGACTCCCCTGAAGGACTCGAAATCCTCCGGCACTCAACAGCCCACCTTATGGCGCAGGCAGTGCTGAGACTCTACCCCGGCTCACATTTCGGTGTAGGCCCTGCGATAAAGGACGGATTTTATTACGACATTGACGCGACCGCACCAATCACGGAAGAAGACCTGCCCAAGATTGAAGCCGAAATGCGGAAAATTTCAGGCAGGGGCGAACCCGTAACACGCACGGAAATGAACAAGTCTGACGCTCTGAAGCTCTTTGCCGATGACCCCTACAAGACAGAATTAATCACAGATATTGACGCTGATACAGTCTCAGTATACAGGCAGGGCGAATATGCAGACCTTTGCCGCGGGCCTCATGTCCCGGACGCTTCACGCCTGCACAACTTCAAGCTGTTATCCGTAGCGGGGGCATACTGGCGCGGGGACGAACACAACAAAATGCTGACACGCATATACGGAACGGCATTCGCGACTCCCGATGAGCTGAAAGAGTATCTCAAGCGCATTGAGGAAGCCAAGCTCAGAGATCACCGCAAACTCGGAAAAGATTTAGACCTCTTCAGCCTCCACGAGGAAGGCCCCGGATTTCCCTTCTTCCACCCAAAGGGAATGGCCATCATGAACACGCTAATAGATTTCTGGCGGCGCGAGCATATCAGGAGGGGTTACACTGAGATAAAGACACCGCAGATTCTTGACCGCGATTTGTGGATACGTTCGGGACACTGGGAGCATTACCGGGAAAATATGTACGTTACGGAGATTGACGAGAAGCCCTACGCAATCAAGCCGATGAACTGCCCGGGAAGTATTCTCGTCTACAAGACGCAATTACGCAGCTACCGTGATTTGCCGATGAGACTCGCGGAATTGGGTTGCGTCCACCGCCACGAGAAGAGCGGAGTCCTTCACGGCCTTATGCGGGTTCGCTGTTTCACTCAGGACGACTCGCACACGTACATAGAGCCGTCGAAAATCAAAGAGGAAGTACTCGCGATAATGGAGCTTGACCGCTATGTGTACACGGATGTATTCGGCTTCAAGTATACTGTTGAGCTTTCGACCCGCCCTGCTGACTCAATGGGAACTGATGAGCAGTGGAACGAGGCAGAAGCGGCACTGAAGGACGCACTAGAGTCGACAAATACGCCGTACACGATAAATCCGGGGGACGGTGCTTTTTACGGGCCTAAGATTGATTTTCACCTTGAGGACTGCCTCGGACGCACATGGCAGTGCGGAACTATACAGCTTGATTTCCAGCTTCCCGGAAGATTCGATGTAACCTACAGGGGCGATGACGGCGCAGAACACACGCCCGTGTTGATTCACCGCGTTGTATTCGGGAGCATTGAGAGGTTCATGGGAATATTGATCGAGCATTACGCCGGGGCATTCCCGTACTGGCTCGCGCCTGTTCAGGTGAAGATTGTCCCGATTACCGACTCTCACGCAGACTACGCACGCAAACTTCACGAGACCTTCATGGACTGGGGAGTCCGCTCGGAAGTCGACTACAGGAACGAGAAACTTGGCCGCAAGATCCGCGATGCACAGATGCAGAAAGTGCCGTACATGCTTGTTGTCGGGGACAAGGAGAAGGAAGCCGGGACTGTGGGAGTCCGGGAACGCTCAAAGGGTGATTTAGGGAGCATGAGTCTTGAGGCTTTCCGGGAATTGCTGACGAAAGAATTTAACCCGATACACTAAATTTTCACGCTGAGAAAGTTTGTCCCTCCTGTGAGATTTCCGGGAGGGATTTTTTTGTGTACAGGGGCGCAGGTTTGTACTAAAATTTTCAGCATTCAAAAATTTTTACGGAGGCGAAAATCTGATGTCAGCAAAAAGATTCCTCACCGCCTTAACCCCCGCCGCTAATCCTGCTCCTGTGAGGCTGAAATAACAATGACACGAAAAATTAAGTGGAGGCTCTCAGCGGGCAACAGAAAATTCACGCTGACATATGACAGTTTCCGGGAATGTCCGTCTTCTTGTCGCGGCGGAAGGTGAACCCTTCAACCCTCTTGAGGCTCTCGAATCCTAGAATGAACATGATGAAGACTATTACAGGACGCTTATACTTGCCTCGCGGAAAAGGCAGCTTGCTTACACCCGCAGGAACTCGGAAAATGTCGTAACAATAAACCTGCGGATGGAGGAGAGGCAGTTCAGGCTGACTCTTGCGGCCATGATACTGGGAATAATCGCCGGATTCGTGCTGAAGGAATTTGCGCCGGATTCCGTTGTGTCTTTTGTCGACAAGAACATAATCACGAGCATCCGCACAATGTTCCTAAACGCCCTGAATATGATGATAGCCCCCGTTGTATTCTTCTCGATAATCGCGGGAATAACGAGCATGGCGGACGCTTCTGACATAAGCAGGATAGGCGGCAGGCTGATATTGATTTACATGTTCACGACCGTAATCGCCGCTGTTCTCGGAATGTCGTTAAGCTCGGCGGTATTCAGCTCCGGGCTTCCTGTTGTGGGACATCCGGCAGGGGCAGGCTCTGCGGTAAGCGTCTCAGTTGTTGACATGATAGTAGGAATAATCCCGAAAGATTTAATCACGCCCATATTGAAGCGCGACATGCTGCAGATAATATTTGTCGCGTTCCTTTTCGGGGCAACAATAAACATCATGAGGGAAAAAGCATCGCCCCTCCTGAAAGGCGCGGACATCATCAACACGCTGAACCTCAGAATCATAACGGCCATCGCGAAATTCATTCCTCTTGTGGGATTTCTGTCAATGGCTTCGCTTATGCTGAAACTAGGGGCGGACTCTCTGTACCTTCTCGGAAAAGTCATTTTCACACAGATTGCGGGCGGATTAGTGATGATAGGGGTATACACTCTTCTTGTCGTGTTCTTGGGAAAACTTTCCCCGTTGCCGTTCCTGCGGAAGCTGTCAGGATTCGCCCTCACTCCCGCCTCAATGGGAAGCAGCACCGCTACAATGCCCTTCACGATGAAATTCTGCTCTGAGAAAATCGGAGTGTCTCCCGGACTCGCGTCATTCTCGCTTCCGCTGGGCGCAACTGTCAACATGGACGGGAGCTGTATATATTTCCCGATATTTACGGTGATGGCCGCGAAAATGTACGGAGTTGAGACGGATCCGGACTTCTTCATCTCGCTGTTCATTGCGATAATAGCCTTCTCGATAGGCGCACCGGGAGTCCCCGGCGGTGTATTCATATGCCTGACGACTATTATTCAGTCGCTGGGAATGCCTGCGGAGGCCGCCGCTTTTGCGCTTGGAGTCGAGCCGCTTGTGTCGCTGTTCAGGATGACAATAAACGTAATCGGCGACATCGCAGTAACAACAGCCCTCGCCAGCCGTGAAAAATTAATCGACACGAAAATTTACAGCAGTTAGAACCCGAATATTATCCCTACAGCCGCGGACAGCGCAATCCAGACTGTAGGGTGAAATTTTTCCGTGAACTTTACGCCGTGAGTCAGCACAAGGAGAATCACCGCCAGTATTGCCGCCTTCACGTTAAGCGTATTGCTGAAGCTCCCTCCGAAAAACACAACACGCGCAAGAATGAGTCCCGCCGCCGTAATCATGGCCGAGCTTGCCGGGCGAAGTCCGTAAAATGCTCCGAGAACGTATCTATTCTCGTGGAATTTCGACAGGAACGCCGCCACAAGCAAAATCACAATAACGCTCGGTGTAATGAGTCCGATTGTAGCAGTAACAGCACCCGGAATCCCCGCCGTGATATAGCCCGCATATGTCGCCATGTTCACACCGATGGGGCCGGGAGTCGATTCCGAGACCGCTATCATGTCCGCTAAATGTCCGTGAGTGAACCAGCCTGTGCGGTCTGAAATGTCGTAAAGGAACGGAAGAGTCGCCATTCCTCCGCCGACAGCAAATAATCCCGTCTGAAAAAATTCCCAGAACAATTTGATGTAAAGCATTAATTTTTCACCATCACTTTCAGGATTATTCCGGCGAGTCCCGCTATGACAACGAAAATTACGGGCGACACTTTCAGGAATATAGACCCCGCGAGAATAAGCAGGTATATTCCCAGAGTCCAAATGTCAATTATCGACTTGCTGAAGAGTTTTGCTACGGCGTTGAAGATCAAGACGCACACGCAGACACGGACTCCCGCGAAAGCATGAGCTACCAATTCAAGCGAGGAATAAGCCTCAATGACTCCCGCAAGAAGAGTGATTATTACGACTGACGGGAAAACGACTCCCAATGTCGCAACGACTCCGCCCAAATTCCCTGCAACTTTCCGCCCGATGAATGTCCCGACATTTACGGCGATGACTCCGGGCGTGCATTGTCCGAGCGCGTAATAGTCTGCAAGCTCTTCATCTGTTCCCCATTTCTTGTTCTCGACAATCTCGCGCTGCAGTATCGGGAGCATCGCATAGCCTCCGCCGAATGTTACAGCCCCGATTTTCGCGAACGTAACGAACAAGTCAATCAATATCTTCATGCTAATATCCCTTTATGTTTCTCTGCAAGTCCATCATAACGACACAGCCCGGCCTGACGCGCCGGATCACTTTCCGCATGTCTTCTTCAGGAATCGCGGCAAGAAGCAGCGCAAGAACCGTGAAAAATTTTTGCATCGTGAAAAATTCTCCTCTTTGTTAAAATTTAAATTATGATAATCTTAGCATGAAATTTTTTCCGAAAGGCTGATTGTTATTCATGAAGTCAAAAATTGCGCTCTCAATCATCATTTCTCTTTTCTTTTTCTCAGACGCACACGCAGCATCACTCCGCGAAAAATTGCTTGACATTGACGGTGTAATATCCGTTGACGTTGTAGAGCAGAAGACGAAAGTTTTTGCCGAGAAATATATTCTCACTCTCTCACAGCCGGTTGACTGGTCAGACCCGGACTCGGCCATGTTCCCGCAGAGAGTCGAAATCGGTTATCAGTCCGACACAAGCCCGAATGTTTTCTACGTTCCGGGATATTTGCTCTATAACAGTTCATTTCCGAACGATGACCGCCAAGAGATTGTGAAAATGTACAACGCAAACATGATAAAGCCGGAGTACAGATTTTTCGGCAAATCCCTCCCCGAAGGCTTGTCGAACGACTCCACAGATTTATGGCAGCACCTCACGGACGAGAACGCCTCGCATGATTTTCACAGGATAATTTCTGAGCTGAAAGATATTCTGTCGGGAAAATGGGTTTTCGCAGGGGCCAGCAAGGGAGGACAAGCCGCAATGGTATTCGCCTCATATTATCCCGATGACGCGGATATTTACGTGTCGAGCGTTGCTCCTTTCGGTGATGAGACTGACGGGAAATTCACGCGCTATCTTTACGAGGAAATCGGCGATGAGAAATACGGCGCGGAACAGGCAGCAAAATACCGCGCGGAGATTCTCGAATTTCAGGTTGAAGCCGTCAAAAACCGTGAGTACCTGCAAAATTATTTCTGGAATGTAGTCGAGTCAGAAGACATAAAAATGAGGCCGTACGTAACAAAAGAGATACTCTTTGACATGATACTTCTTGAGTTTGCTGTTTCAGTGTGGCAGTACGATCAGAAATTTGACGAGCTTGAGAAAGTGCTTGCAATGCCGCGAGAAGATGACCCGTCAACCGAAATCAACGAGAATCAGAAATTTCTTGACGCGGTAATTCAGCAAATCAAATCCGCAAACGTAAGCCCAAATATTTGGTCAGTGAATTACTTGCTGCCGTATTACATTCAGTCGGCCAAAGAAAACGGCGAGCATGATTATTACTTCACGCATTTGCGGAATGCTCTTGCGTCTGACGGAAGCGGGGCGGCACTTTCTGTTACGCCGGAAATGGAGAAGGATATACTTTTCAGGATGGTATTCACGGATGAGCAGTTCAGCGCGTTCAAATTTTCGCCCGCAACACGTAACAGGGTCTATGATTTTCTCGCATCGACAGACAGAAGAGTCTTAATCCTCTACAGCAAATCGGATCCGTGGTACTCTCTCCATGTCCCGGAATTTGACGATAATCCCAACATTTATTATTTTGCGGACGCGGGGCAGTCTCACAGATTAAGGATTGAGAATATGCCGAATTACATGTTTTACGAAACTGTTGCGCTTCTTGATAATGCCCTCGGCGTGTCGTATTTCAGGGAAGGCAAAGGCACCAGCAGCGGCTGTAATTTCACGGGAGCGGGATTGATTCTGATGATGATATTGCTGACGCGGATTTACCGCCGGAAGTATTTGCACATTTCCGCAAGCACACACGAATTACACGCGGGCTTCTGAGAACGGCACACCGCACGGCCGTGGGCTATCATGTTCACGTGTCCGCCGAGACAGCGCGGTGCAGGCACAATTCCTTCAAGCATACGGGAAATTTCCTCCGGGGATGACTTTTCCGGGGCGATTCCTGTACGGTGTGATATGCGTGTTATGTGGGTGTCGACAGGGAAAGCAGGAAGCCCGAAATCAAACAGGAGAGTACATGCTACAGTCTTTGCGCCGACTCCCGGAAGGGCGCGCAGATATTCGCGGATAAATTCCCGGCCATGACCCGCAAGACTCCGTATAGAGTACTCGCCGAAATCATCATGAATCCTGCTGAGTATCGTTATGATTCGCCCGGCTTTTGTGTGAGCGAGTCCGGCTGTGCGGATAGCGTCCTCAAGTTTTGCGGCTCCTGCTGTCATTACGTCATGCCATGTGGGAAATTTTGCGCGGAGATTTTCATATGCCCGGTCGCGGTTGATGTCGTTCGTATTCTGTGAAAGCACCGTAAGAATAAGCCCGTCGAGAGGCTCAGAATGTCCGAGCTCCGGCGGGTTTTGTTCGTTGCGGTACTGCGTCTCTAATGCGTCAAGAATGCGGATTATCTTGTTCATTTTGTGAGATGTTGCCCTCCTTCCGCGTACACTCCCTCATCTTTTATTACAGACCCCCCTTCCGCTGTCGCTCCCTCCCCCTAATTTAGGGGGGATAAAGGGGGGTCAGAGGGAGGCTGCTGCTTTTTCTTTTTTCGGGGACTGCGTGAAAATCTCTTCTCTAGCCTCATTCCGTCCGACAGCATTTTTTTCAGGCGGGACTTCACTTTTCCGTGTACTGTCTTTTCGCTGAATGAGCCATCCTTGCGCTGTCTTCCTGCTGTTATCCCCGTGAGGATTTCGAGTCCCTCGTCAATATCCTTCACCGCCCACACCGAGAATTTTCCCTCTCTCACTGCGTCAATAACTTCATTGTTCAGCATGAGATGACGAACGTTAGACTCAGGAATCATTACGCCCTGTTCCCCTGTAAGCCCGGAGATTTTGCAGTACTCGTAGAAGCCCTCTATTTTCTCGTTCACTCCTCCGATGGGCTGAACGTTCCCGAACTGGTCAACAGAACCCGTTACGGCTATTCCCTGCTTCAGGGGGAGTCCTGAGAGTGCCGACAGTATGCAGTAAAGCTCCGTTGATGACGCGCTGTCGCCCTCAATCCCGGAATAATTCTGCTCAAACGTTATGTGAGCCGAAAGACTCAACGGCATATCCTGCGCGTATTTCCGTCCCAAGTAGCTCGACAGTATCATGAGGCCCTTGTTGTGAATCGGCCCTGTCATTTTGACCTCGCGCTCAATATTCACAACTCCCTCCTGACCCATGAAGACATTTGCCGTAATTCTTGACGGATGCCCGAAACGGTAATCGCCCAAATCTATAACGCTGAGACCGTTTATCTGCCCGACCTGACTCCCGCTTGTGTCGACACGTATAACACCGTCCCGGAACGCCCGCGATAATTTTTCCTGATACAGTCCGAGCCTGTAATTTCTGTGATGTATCGCCCTCGTTACGTCTGAGCGTGTTACTGTCGCACCTTCCGCCCATGCGCTTGACTCGGTGATTAATTCCCGGAGCCTGCCTGTTTCGACGGATAATAGATTCTGATCTTCCGCCTCGCGCCCTGCCCATTCTATTATTTCTGACAACGCCGGAGCGTCAAAGGGCTTCAGGTTTCTGATTTTCACATACTCAGCAACATAACGTGCCATTTTTCGCTCGTTTGCAGCTGTGCGGGGCATATCGTAGTCAAAGCTGGCCTTAACTTTGAAGATTTTCCCGAACTCAGCATCATAATATTGCAGAAGCTCATATATATACGCTGTCCCGGTCATTATGATTTTGAGGCTGATGGGAATTGCTGACGGCCTCAATGATGATACAGGCAATGCGCCGTACTGCTCGCCGAGATTCTCAATTGAAGCCGAGCCTGTCCGCAGGATTCTTTTGACCGACTCCCACGCCATGAAGTTCATCAATACTTTCTCCGCGTCAAGAACGAGGAATCCCCCGTTGGCCTTGTGGAACGCCCCCGCCAATATCCGCCGGAAGTCTGTGTACAAATATCCCTGATGGCTTTCGTATTCGACACGCCCGGAAAGATTGTAGTATGTCGGATTAGTCTCCCAAATCACCGGCGCACCTTTTGATGGGTCATTGCTGACGAACAAATTAGCCTGGTAGCGCGTGAAGTCAACTTCTGCATTCTCTTCCCTCGCCGCCGTAACGAACGCCCCGAAATTCTCGATGATGTCATCCGTCATTGCGTCAAACCACTTCATGAGAGCGTCATTGCCCGCGTATTTGCCGCGAATCTCGTCCATCACGGGGGAGATTGCTACCCGGCACATGTCCGCGTCAAGCCTGCTGAGTGTCTCTTTCAGGGCCTTCTCCATGTCGCGAATCTCACGCATTCCCGAAACAGTACGCTGTGAGATTTTCTCGCTCTTTGCCTGATACTTTTTCTGCGTCTTGTCGTCAAGTGCTTCATACTCTTCCGGTTTAAGCTCGCGGGTTATGGGTTTGCCGTCCTCGTCCTTGTCTTTGATGAGGGGGATATTCACGAATCCCTGCGGGGTTCTCTTGAGGCTGAAATGTTCACGCTCGGCGCGGGCTTTCAGCTTGTCCATGATTGCCCCGGCTTTCTCCTGAAACTCTTTTATGTGGCGGGCTTTCGTCTCCTCGTACTGGCTCTGCTCAAATGCCCGGCTGATTACTGTCTTCAAGTCCTTCAATAATTCGTCAAGATCATCGGATAACTTTTTCCCTTTTCCGGCTGGAACTGACACCGCGAGAGGCTCACCGGGCTTTGCGAAATTGTAGAGATACAGCCAGTCATCCGGCGCGGGAAGACTCCCGGCCATGTCGTTTAACCGCTCAAGAACATAGCTCGTTCTCCCGCTTCCGGGCTGTCCCACAACAAATATATTGTAGCCGCGACCGTCAACCCTCAAGCCGAACTCCATCGACTCAAAGGCTCTCTGCTGTCCGATTAAAGGCTCAGGCTTTCGGGATTTCGTCAAGGGTATATCGTCTGTCGTTGAAATTTTCCATGTCTCTGAAGGCTTAACCTTCCTCAGTTTTTCGGGTAATAATTTATTCGTCAAATCGTTCTCCTATTCTGTAAGGCATTTATTCGCCGCTAATGTCTCTATCACTGACTCGTCGTCAGCCTCCATCATAATACCGCTCATTCTCTCATACTCCTCATATCCGCCGAAAGCGTCAAGGACATCAAGCATATATTCCCGCTCCCGGCCGTCAAATCTGTTTGTCAGAAGCCCGAAAAGCGCAGTACCCCGCGTGAACCATTCCCGGAAATCGTCGGACATGTTCACGACATCAGAATATATCAGCGCGAAATCAAAATCCCCGTTGTCGTCTCCGTCTTCCGGCTCTCCGTAATATCCCAGCATGTAGAACGGGACATCAGGCGCAATAATCAGAGCGTCCCAGAACATATTAGCGCAGAGAGATTTATTGCCGGAAGTCATCCACGCCGCAATCAGCCGCGAATACGCCCAAGCAAGCCCGTGTGTTTCGTCCTTCATCGTGAGGGCTAATATCTTCTGCCATTTACACAGCCCGATTAACGCACGGTAATGCAGGGACTTTATATCGTCCTCGCTGTCGGGGTCATTAAGGGACTTCATTGCCGACTCACACGCCGCGAGCATGGCCGGGAAATTCCGCATGATGAGATAGGTATATGCCAGTCTGTAATTCACCGAGAACGATAAATCTTCCTTTTCGCCGGGCTGATAGTTTCTCTCATCGTCAAGGGACTTCAGTGCGCGCAGAAGGGTATTCATTCGTTCGCCGTCCGAGTCTGTGTTGTCTGCGATGATGATTAGTGCCTCTGTGCATTCGGGGACAGCCTCAAGGACTTTCCGCGCCAATGATACCGCCTTTGTGCTTGTGGGACTGTTCCACGCCTCATTGAGGAGGTCTGCTGTTCTGTCGTCATACATGGCTAATCAACGTCCCATTGCCCCTCGTTGCGGGTAGGTTCCTGCGGGCCTGTGTTGGTCTCTGTTGTCGTGCTGGTCTCGCTGATTGTCGTTGTGGCTGACTCCTGAATGTCGCGCCCTCCGTCATAGCCGTATGCTTTGAGGCTGTCGAGAATCACGCGCCCTCCCCATATAAGTCCCCACTGCCGCGCAAGGTCTGCCACTTCTACAGGTTCTCCGCCGTAATAGTATGCATTATTTTTCCTGAGACGGTTAGCTACCCACGGACCAATGCGCTTTATCATCTGATAGGTGTATTCGCCAGGGCGGGGTTCAAACCTGTGCCATTTGTCGCCGAGCCATATATATATCCCCGGCCTTTGTGTGTGCCATGCTATTATCGTGTTCATGTAATCGGTATTGAGCCAGCCCATTCGGTTTATGCGCTTTCTGCGTATGCTGAGAAAATCCGGGCTGTCGAGCTTTCTGCCCCAGCTCCATACCGCCGCAATCCTCGCAAGCCCGGGAACACGCCCCGGAATCACTGAGCCTACGAGAATATTTGTCGGGGAAATTGCGCCGTCAATGCCTAACTGCCCGTATACCCATCTGTTTTCGGCAATCTGCGCCACGGGGAAGCCGTCAAATGTCGCGTACCATCCCGCAGGAAGGTCAGCAGGCCGCCATATCTCGAAATTCATCGCGTAAGCCTTCTGATATGCCGACATTACCGCCCCGCCGTATGACCTCGCCCCCTCAAGTATCACTCCGCCCGGACGGACTGTGAGTCTTTCAGCTCCGTGCGAAGGCTGTATCAGTGCCATAATGACAGCAGAAATTATCACCGCCGTTTTTATTCGCGAGGATAACAAAATTTTTCACCTGCTCTTGCTGTTATTGTGTGTGATTTTTCCCGCGTATTATAGCAAAAATATAGCCCCCTCATGTTTCAGAGAGGGCAGAATATTTCAGGGTATGTTATTGCTATTTCACCCACTCGTTTTCTTTGTGCTTGGGTGATTTCGCTTTGGCCTTCCTGCTTTGTGATTTGCCTGATGATGATTTGACTTCTTTGCGCTCTTTTACTTCCTTTGCTTTTTCTTGGAGGTGCTGAAGTCTTCTGTCTGTCGGCGGATGTGAGTTGAACCCGTCAGGCTGTGTAATGTATTTGTGATCCTTAAACGCCTTCATTGCCCTGTAAAGGCCGTAGGGGTCATAGCCGGCTCTCCTGAGAAGCTCTGTGCCGTAGTCGTCCGCTTCAACTTCCTGCCCACGCGAGAATCCGCTCTCAGCAAGATTCGCGCCTATCTGCCCGGCTGTCTGCGCCGCGACTCCGCCTATGCCGCCGATTCTCCCAAGAAGGGCACCGAGAATATTCCAGCCCACAGCCCGGGAGACTCCCTTGCTGTAATGTCCGAGTCTAACATGGCCGATTTCATGACCGAGTACCCCGGCTATTTCGTCCTCGGCGTTAAGTATTTTCATTAGCCCGGTCGTAACGTGGACGCTGTAATTTTTCTCCGACTGGAATCTTACCCAAGCATTTGGCGAGTCCTGCTTCTCGTAGTTTATCGGCACTTCCTTGAATCCGTCAGCCTTGGCGATTCTCCTCCATGCCGACGCTACAATGTCCTTTGAGATTTCAGCATGGGCGCATGTGCATGACAACGCCGCAAATATTATCGCCGCAAAAATTTTACGCATGATTATCACCTTGCCTTCCTGTATTTTTCCGCGAAAGACGCGAGATTCTTCAGCCTGTCATCTGTGGCCGGGTGTGTGCTGAACCAGTTTGCGATTCCTGACTGCGTGCCGTAGCCGTTATCCCTAAAGGCTTTCATGGCATTGTAGAGTCCCATGGGATTATATCCGGCTTTCACGAGAAGTTTCACGCCGTACTCGTCCGACTCTGTCTCCTGCTTCCTGCTGAAACCGTTTTCCGCCAGGTTCATGCCGATGTTGCCGACTGTCTGAGTGATTTTCCCTGTCTTTCTTTCGAGAATTTTTCCGGCGACTGACCAGCCTATATTGCGGAGTCTTCCTTTTGTGTAATGCCCTAGTCTTACGTGCCCTATCTCGTGTCCCCAGATGCCTGCCATTTCGTCCTCAGTCGTAAGAATCTTCATTAGCCCGGTTGTTACGTGAATGGTGTAGTCATCTTTCGACTTGAACGCGACCCAGGCATTCGGCGAGCTGTCATTCTCGTAATTTATCGGGACTGCCTTGAAGCTGTCAGCCTTTGCGATTCGTGTGAACGCTGATTCTACTGTCTTCTTTGAGATTTCAGCATGGGCGCACGAAAACATAACCGCAAGAATCATCACGGCCATTAAAATTTTGCGCGTCATAAAAATATCCTCCTTTGCACTGGGATAAAAGCACCGTAATTTTACAGCAATCAACAGCTGGTGAAAATGTCAGGAAAGATTCGCGGCTCACAAAAAAAATCCCCCCGCCGTAATGACAGGGGGACAGGTTATATTTCTGTTACAGCGGAGTAACTCCCAGCACTATGCAGGCCGCAATAGCAAGAATGCTGACTCCCCAGATCCACGCAAGCGAGTACTTGATGTGTTCGCCCACGTCAATCTCAAGAAGTCCGAGACCAAGATACATGGCCGGGCTTAACGGGCTAATCATGACTCCGACGTTCTCAGCTACGAGCAACACGCACGCGACATCCATCGGGTTCACGCCGAACTGCGACGCGATTCCCACAACGACAGGAAGAAGCCCAAAGTAGAATGAATCCGTACCCAAGCACATAATCAGAGGCACCGCGAAACATGCCACGATGAAATGCGTATAGCGTCCGAGATCCGGCGGGATTACCGTAACGACAGCAGAGGCCATAGCGTTAAGCATTCCCGTACCGCTCAATACGCCCGTGAAAATTCCGGCCGCGAACAGCGTTACAACCATCGACATTGCCGCAACGCCGTAATTCTTGAGCTTGCCATTCTGCTCCTTCAGGCTCTTGATGTTGAACGGGAGAGTCAATGCAAGCGCAAGCATGAATGTGTACGCAGGGTTAAGCAGACCCATCATAAGCACAGCGATAACCGCAACGACTACAAGGAAGTTCCAATACTGAAGAGCCGTTGACACTTTCGGCTTGTCGTCTTTCACTTCCGCGGCTGTATCCTCGACGGCTGAGTCGTCAGCGGTGAGTCCGAGCTTCTTTATTCTCCTCTTCTGTATACCGCTCTGGAGGAACGCCACCACGAACGTAACCACAAGCATAAATCCCTGAACCGGTAACAGTCTGTGCCAAAGAATATTGGGATCTGTCTCAAGCACTGTCGCCGCTCTGATTGTCGGGCCGCCCCACGGACATACGTTCATTACGCCGATTGCAACGCACACGAGCATCATCAATGCGCGGTTGTCCATCTTCAGCTTCTTGAACAGCGGAAGCATTGCCGTTATTGTGATGATGAATGTTGTTGCGCCGGAGCCGTCAAGATGTCCGATTACCGCAACGGCAGCTGTGGCCAGCAATACGAGTGTTACGTTTGTTCCGGCCTTCTTGATGAGGAAATTCACAACGGGGTCAAAGACTCCCTGATCCGACATCAGCGAGAAGAACGAAATCGAGAACACGAAAAGCGACACGGTAGATACCATTTTGCTTATGCCGGAAGCCGCGAACTTGTTGATGACAAGCGGGTCAAATCCTGCGATTAATGCCGCGATTGTCGGAAGGAGTATAAACGCGATCGGAGGGATGACAATCTTCTTGATGAGGCAGATGATGAGAACGAGTACCATCAGGAATCCGATTGTCGCAAGTTTCGGTGAGGGTTTCGCCGCGGATTTGGCAGCTTTTGAGTCCTTTGCGGCGGGCTTGAGCATGTCGGTGAATGTCTTGTACTCGTCAGCCATGATTTTCTGATACTCTTCTGTTGACGCGAATCCGGGACGCTCGTCATATCCTCCGCGAATCAGGAACTCTCTCCATGCCTCTGTCTTTGTGGCTTCCTCAATTGCTTTGGCCATTGCGTCAATTGCGGGCTGAGGTGTTCCCTTCTTGGCGAAAATTCCCCTCTCAGGCCCTAAGAAAGCATTAATCCCGATTTCGCCGGAAGCCTGGACATTAGGATAACGCCTCATCGGATTCCGTGAAAGCACAAGGAGCGGGACAATATCCCCGGTGGCTATGAGGTCTTCAATCTCATCTGTTCCCGTAATCATAAGGTCGATCTGTCCTGCTTTGAGAGCGTCATTCATTCCTGCACCTGAAGGGTAAGAGACTTCAAGAACATTCAGACCCTCAAGAGCCTGCCTCATCGATATTCCGTCAATGCCTGTGCTTGTGAGCATTCCGACGCTTACGCTGAACGGGTGAGACTTCACGAAATCGCGTAACTCCGTGAAATTCGTGTAGCCGCGCTCCTCCATTGCCTTGCGCGAGGCCGCAATAATGTTGATGGCGTTCACGAGACGGGCGACCGGGACAAACTCATCCCTGAACTTGAAGGGCATTGCCCCCTGTACATCCATCGCGAAAAGGCTCTGAGTCCCAAGCATGAACGTATAGCCGTCCGCTTCTCTTCCGCGTGTGAATGATGCTCCGTTTACGCCGCCCCCGCCTGTGATGTTGGCGACTTCAATCTCCTGGCCTGTGGCTTCCTTCAGGAGAGGCACTAAAGCGCGGAGGGTTGAGTCTGCTCCGCCTCCCTCGCCCCAGGGGCATACGATGATGATTTTGCGGTCGAACTTCCACGCCGACGATGCCGGAGTCGCTTCGTCAGCCGCGAAACATGCGCCGAAAATCGACAGCGTGAAAAGTGCAGTGAGTACTACAAATGCAAAACGCTTCAACGGTGTTTCCTCCTCATAAAATTTTTTGTGGATGAGGATATTATAGCGGATTAACGGCCTCATAGCTATTATCATAATTACCAGTATTGCGGATTTTTACATCTGCGACTCCATCGGCAGATTTCTGAAGCGCATTGCCCTAGCCGTGTACATGATTGCGCCGTCCGTTTACCTCCTGCGTGAACCGAAAAGTTTCTTGTACATCTTCCTCACAAATGAGTATATCCCCGTTCTGAATGCGACTCTCCTGAGAAATGACTCAAGCCTCGTCCTTAATGTTCGCGGGAAAAATCTTCTCAGCGTCCCTTCAGGGTCATGGCCGAATGAGTCCCAGAATTTTGCGTAACGCTCCTCGTCTTTCGGAACAGGGTTAAACATTTCGTTGGCATCGAAACGCACGGCATCTTCTGCGCTTATCCTGTCATAAAGGCAGAACTTCAGCGCGTCAGTCATAATTTCCCTGCCTCTTTGCGAATGCACTAAAGCCCGTGTGACTCCGGCATTCTGATTAAACTTACTGCCCTGACTGCTGAACTTTGAGACATCCCAGCAGTCCCAGAGCGTAATATCACTTCTCCTGTAACGTTTCCTGAATCTGCACGAATAGCACGATGGGCGGTCGCAGACGTTCGAGAAAAACGCCCTCATCATTATGTTTGTTTCTATGCCCTCATAAACCGTGCGCGAATTTTCCCTGACAGCCGCAAACTGTGAGTAAAGGTAGCCGTATTTATCTTTGTCCCTGAATCGCAGGTCTCTCACATTCTCAGCACCGATGATATTGAGATACGCATTCCACACAGCCGGAGACGGCACGGCATGACAGACAATATCAACTGTAATCAGCAGTGGCGACTCGCTTTCACTTCCCAGAAATTTCAGCAAGCCTTCAACCTCGCAGGGAGTCCCGCTGAAGAGAACGTGCCTTCCTTCCCGCAGGAATTTCCGCGCCTCGCTGAATGTCCGTTCTTTGTCGCTCTGAACATATTTGCTATTCCTGAAAGCGTGAAGCTCCCCGGAGTTTTCCGCGCACCTGTGAATCACCCTGAAATTTTCCCCGTAGCCCGCTCCGAATACGACTCCGCCCTTCTCAAGAATCGACTCCGCAACCGCCGTAAATGCTCCTCCTGATGTGCTGTCTTTGAGGATTTCGGGGTCTTTGTGCTGAATGATGTACGCTTCCTGCTCAAAGGCTGACTCTTTTTCGGGGTTAAGGATTGGGCAGACGGCCTCACATTTTCCGCACTCAATGCAGATTTTTGCGTTTGCTGACGGGTAAAGGAAGCCCTGACTGTCGGGAGTCATTTCTATTGCGTTCACGGGGCAGATGTTCATACACGCCGAACAGCCGCAGCATTTTTCCTTGTCGGTGATAGTTATCATGAGTGAGCCTCCAATGATTCGCGCAGGAATTTCAGCGAGGACTCCCGGAAATCGTGAATCCTCTTTTGCACCGACTGAAAGTCAAGCTCACGCGCAAGCATGGAATCAACAGTATCATTTTCCGCCGCGAGCCTGCTTTTTATTCCGAAATTTTCCGCTGCTGACTCAATGCGTGTGTTTGTCGACAGAGTTTCTTTGCCCGGAAAACGCCTGAACGTGAAAAATTTCTTGCCGAAAATCAGCGAGAACATTGTCCCGTGAAATGAATCCGTGCAGACATACGCAGCGTTTTTCAGAAGCCGGAGAAAATCTGAAGGCGAAATGTCATAGGGCATCTCTTCAGCCCACCCGCTATTGTCGTAAGGAATGTACTGATCCAGATTCGGAAGCGCGATAACTGGGAGGCCGAGTTTGTCCGCAAGCGCACGTACAAATTTCCTCTGCCAATCATTTACGCCGAGAAAGTAACAAAAAACGTAATCCCCTCTCCCCTGTTCAATAGAACTACGGTTGACTAGTGCCGTATTCCACTCATCAGCGGTAAGAAGGAGTGTAGGGTCGCAGACTAATTCAGCGTCCCGGCCTGTGAGTCTCTTCACGATTTCCTGCCCGGATTTTTCGCGGACAGAGAGATGATTTATGCGCGACAGAAATTTTCGGGCTTTGTCTTCCTGGGCTTTCTCGACGTAAGAGACTCCGAAGCTTGAAGCGTATGAGATTCGCTTTATCTCATCGGGAACAAAATTCAGCGTGAAGAAATCGGCGGCTATCTGTGAAGGAAGCCAGAGCTGATCGCTTCCGATAAGGACGGCTGAATATTGGCGGCATGATTCCGAAAGGTCATCCCACGACTGAAACGGCCGAGAATGTTTTATCATCTCACGGCGAAAGGTGTCGAAAAGTTTTCCCCTCCGTGAATGTCCGCGCCTGTATTCAGGGTTGAAGAGCTTGTAAATTTTGCTGACGGCGATTCTTCCTTTGTCCTGAATGACAGAGGCATCGAATATTTTTCCGGCAAAGTACCGTAATTTTCTGTTGCGTATGGATTTTTTCAGGTTGGTGAAGTCTATCGCTTCTGCGTCATAACCCATGTCAGAAATTTTCCTGTATGTCGCGAACGCCTGAAGGACTGTGCCGTAATTGTTGCCGTAATCCCCTAGGGCAAGCAGAATTTTTCCGGGCATATTTGATTCTCTCCTTTGTGTGTTTGGGATTCATGGCCGGAATTGTAGCATAATGTGAACGGCGCAAAAATAAAGAGAGTACCGCGCCTCCCGCAATACTCCCCCCGGAATTTTTCTGTTACTTGCTGACCTTCATAACGCTGTCCCCGGTTGTTACCTTTCCCGCCGTAACGAGTGCTTCAACTTTCGCAAAGTCCTTTGAGTTCGAGACGGCCATTATCACCGTGTCATCGTACCCCGAATTTCTGACCTTCCACAAATCCATCTCAAGCAGAATATCCCCGCGATTCACTACTTGGCCGAGCCTGATGTGATTCCTGAAGCCCTCGCCTTTCATGTTGACCGTGTGAATACCTGCGTGAATTAATACCTCGATTTCTCCGGCCATGATTACAACCGCGTGTGCTGTGTCGGTAACCTCCGAGATTATTCCGTCAATGGGCGCGACTATGTTCCCGTCCGAGGGCTTTACCCCTATGCACTGTCCGAGCGCGCCTCCTGAGAACGCCTCATCCTTAATGGCTGACATCGGCACGAAATCCCCGGCGGCGGGCGAGCTTAACACGGCGGGGAAAACTACGGGGGCAGGCTCTTTCTTGCTGAAACCGAATAACGGCATGTATAACGACTCCTTACGTCAATAGATTTTCAGGTGGGTGGATATTAGGCATTATATCCCGAAAATCTGAACATGTCAGTGATATACTATGCAGAAATTTTTTGACAATTAAAGGGAGTGTACAGCGTTGCAGAAAAAGTTATCCGTTGGAGTCCTGGGTGCTACCGGGATGGTAGGACAGCGATTTATTCAGATACTCCACAATCACCCGTGGTTTGATGTGAAAGTCATAGCCGCTTCCCCTAACAGCAAGGGAAAAACTTACGCTGAGGCCATGACAGGAAGATGGCTTCTCGATGAGCCTATCCCCGAAAATGTGAAGGGACTCGTTCTCCGTGATGTGAATGATGTGAAGTCGGTCGCAGATGATGTAGATTTCGTGTTCAGTGCGGTCAACCTCACGAAAGACGAGATAAAGAAAATTGAGGAGGATTACGCCCGCACAGAAACCCCGGTAGTGTCGAACAACTCCGCTCACAGATGGACACCCGATGTACCGATGATAGTCCCCGAAATCAATCCCAATCACGCAGAAATCATCCCCGTGCAGAAAAAGAGACTCGGCACTTCCCGCGGATTCATTGCCGTAAAGCCGAACTGCTCGCTTCAGTCATATGTTCCTGCGTTCGCGGCGTGGAAGGAGTTTGAACCGTATGAAGCAATCGTTACGACATATCAGGCGATTTCAGGGGCGGGCAAAAACTTCACGACATGGCCGGAAATGGTCGGCAATGTGATCCCCTACATAGGCGGCGAGGAAGAGAAATCCGAGAAAGAACCCCTGCGGATATTCGGACATATTGAGGGGGGCGCGATAGTCCCGGCAAAAGAGCCGTCAATCTCCGCTCAGTGCATACGGATTCCCGTGCTTTACGGTCATACGGCGGCGGCGTTCGTGAAATTCCGCAAGAAGCCCGACAGCAAAGAGCAGTTAATCGACCTCCTGAATAACTTTGCGGGAATCCCTCAGCGCGAGAAACTTCCCACAGCCCCGGCGCAGTTCATAAAGTACATGGAAGAGGATAACCGCCCGCAGGTAGCACTTGATGTGAATTACGGCGGGGGAATGGGCGTTACAATCGGCAGACTCAGACCTGACACTATATATGACTGGAAATTTGTCGGACTCTCTCATAACACGCTCAGGGGTGCGGCAGGGGGCGCGGTTGAATGCGCTGAATTGCTCGTGAACATGAAATACATTGAGGCCAAATAGGGCGGTGAAATTATGATTAACGTTGCAATACTGGGACTCGGCACTGTCGGAGGCGGAGTCGCTGAGGTAATCGAGAAGAATCAGAACGAAATACGCAGGGCATTGGGCGACAACATTCACGTGAAATACATCCTCGACATTCGCGACATTCCCGGAGTCGTCAACGACATCAACATTATCGTGAATGACCCGGACATTAAGGTAGTCTGCGAAACTATGGGAGGCAAGGAACCCGCGTACACGTACACACATCTTGCACTAGAGCGGGGGATTTCCGTCTGCACATCGAACAAGGAGCTTGTAGACGCTCACGGCGTGGAACTCAGCGCGATAGCCCGGGATCATCACTGCTCATATCTCTTTGAGGCCAGCGTAGGAGGCGGGATACCCCTTTTGCGGACTATCCGCGAGGCATTCGGCCATGAGAGAGTCTCACGCATAGCAGGAATCCTCAACGGGACATGCAACTACATTCTCACGAACATGAAAGCCGGAAAAGATTTCCATTCCGCATTGAAGGAAGCGCAAGAGAAAGGATTTGCCGAACGAAACCCCGCCGCAGACGTTGAAGGCCACGACACAGCCCGGAAAATCGCGATACTTGCCTCGTTAGTGTCAGGCCGGAAATTTTCCTATGAGCAGGTATCATGCGAGGGCATTACGGGAATCACACAGCAGGATATAGCAGACGCTGAGTCAAACGGAATGGCCATAAAGCTGCTGGGAGTCTATGAGGCTGACGGGCCTTCTGTTGTTGTCGCTCCGTACCTTGTGCCGAAATCGAGTCCGTTATACGCGGTCAATGACGTGTTCAACGGCGTAATGATTTCGGGGAACATGGTCGACAATGTTATGTTCTACGGCAGGGGCGCGGGAAAATTGCCGACAGCAAGCGCGGTAGTGTCTGACGTTATAGAGTGCGCGAAAAACATCGGCCATAACATTCCGACGGGGTTCGCTGACATTCAGCCAGTTGACTCGGTTAATGCTCCGTCAAAACCTGAAGGGCAGAAATTCCGCGTACTTGGTGAATAATTTATCCTCTGACCCCCCTATAATCCCCCCTAAGTTAGGGGGACTAGACTCGCTTGGGTTCTTGCCTCCCCTGCGCAAGGGGAGGTGGCCGAAGGCCGGAGGGGTCGACAACCCTGCGCAAGGGGAGGTGTCAGCTTGCTGACGGTGGGGTCGCCGGAGGGGTTATAGGGGTAACAGCATAAGGCAAAAGGGAGCATGTTTTAATGAAGAAGGTTGTGAAATTCGGCGGGAGTTCTCTTGCTGACGCTGGGCAATTCAGGAAAGTTGCTGACATAATCCGGGCTGATGACTCGCGGGTGTATGTTGTTCCTTCTGCGCCGGGAAAGCGGAATCCGTCCGACACAAAGATTACTGATCTGCTATATGAATGCTACGAGCTTGCGTCAAAGGGTCAGAATTTCTACGAGCCGTTTTTGACCGTCAAAGACAGGTACAACGAAATAATACAGGGACTCGGACTCAATCTGTCATTGTCCGGTGCGTTTGACGAAATAGAAGACAAGCTGCTTCATGAGCCGGAGAAAGATTACACGGCCTCACGCGGGGAATACCTCAACGGGCTAATCATGTCGGCGTTCTTGGGATATGAGTTTATTGACGCGTCAGACGTTATATTTTTTGACGTGTACGGGAATTTTGACGGCGCGAAAACCTACCCGATATTCTCCGAGAGACTCGAACACACAGAGCGGGCAGTGATACCCGGATTCTATGGTCTCGGCCATGACGGGAAGATACGCACATTTTCACGGGGAGGGAGCGACATTACCGGCTCAATCACCGCGAGGGCGTGCCGTGCGGCTGTCTATGAGAACTGGACGGACGTATCCGGGCTTCTCATGGCTGACCCGCGAATCATCACAAGCCCCGCAAGAATCGACAGCATAACTTACCGCGAGTTGCGCGAGCTTGCCTACATGGGCGCAAGCGTAATGCACGAGGACGCAATTTTCCCCGTCAAGAGCGCAGGAATACCCATCAACATACGGAACACTAACAGCCCCGCCGATTCAGGAACATGGATTGTCGAGAACACCGCAAAACGTTCCCGGCACACAATCACGGGAATCGCCGGGAGAAAAGATTTCTGCTCCATCATAATCGCAAAAGACCTCATGCACTCACAGCCGGATTTCTACAGGAAAGTAGCTCAGTGTTTCGAGGAGAATAATATTCCGCTTGAGCATCTGCCTTCAGGGATTGACACAATGACGGTAGTTGTGAGGGAGTCTCTTTTTGTCGAACATGAGCAGGATGTCTTGCGGCGTATCGTGAAATTTGTCGAGCCTGAGTCGGTTGAAGTTGAGCCGGGAATCGCGCTGATTGCGGTTGTGGGACGCAGCATGAAATCTCAGACAGGAACAGCCGCGAAAATCTTTCAGGCATTGGCGGACGCACGAATAAATGTCAGAATGATTGACCAGGGCGCAAGCGAGCTGAATATTATCGTGGGCGTGATTAATGAAGACTTTGAACGCGCCGTGAAAGCCATCTACAACGCATTCGTGCAGTGAAAGAATCCCCCCTGCCGTTTTCTGACAGAGGGGAAATTTTTTTGTCCTTTAACGCTATTTCTTCCTCAGAATAATTCCCGCAAGAATACCCGCGAAAATCATCCCGAAACTGTTACAGCCTCCGCCCCCGCCGGAAGCACCTGCTGTACCTGTGTCGCTGTTAGTGCTGGTGTTGCCGTTGGTGTTGGTGCCTGTGCCTGTGTTCGTGTTGGTATTCGTGTTCGTGTTCGTGTTAGTGTTGGTATTCGTATTCGTGTTGCTGTTGGTATTCGTATTCGTGCTGGTATCAGTGTCGGTTGTTCTTTCCGCTGACGATGCGACATAGAATGTCAGCTCCCATTTCCCGTCCTCGTCTCCGTCGCCGATGAGGATATACGGAACATCGTCATCCTTAAAGATTCCAACGTAGGCAGTTTTCCCGCTGTTGACGCTTGAGCCGTCCGCCATAATCACAATGAAGTCGAGGCAAAGCTCATCGTTAGATATGAATGCCCTTACGCAGTTGCCCGCGCTGACTCCGAGATTGCTCCCCTTGTTGTTGATGGCCGTGAAGAGATTCGCGTCTTTCTCGCCGGTGTTCTCCGCACGAACCCACACAGTTCCGTAACGCGAGAATATGTTGAACAGCTCCGCAGAATTTGCAGCTCCGTCAAGCTCGTCCCAGTGATTCACTATAAGGCTGTTCTGACGCGGTATCGTCATCCTTATTGCGACGGGCAGAAGCGGTATGTCAATGCTTACGGTTTCCGCCGGGGCTACTCCGATGTCAGCGGAGGCTGTCGTGTCGTCAGAAGTTACTGTGCCTGAAGTCGTGTCGGCTGATACGAGTCCTTCCGGGACATATTTCACGATCCTGAAAGCGTCAACGGCTGACGAGTTTATGTGTACTGATGAGACCGCCGCCGCATCTCCCGTGCTGTAGTCATACTCAGAGGCAGAAATCCTTGAATCGTCAAACAGCCGCCCTCGTCCTATCATGGCCGGATATTTCCCCGTGAGCCTGTAAAGCTCCATTGCTGTCTCATTGCTGTTCTGCACAACGTCAGCGAAATCCATAATGAACTCCGCGACATTAACCCCGGTTACATTGCTGTGGCTGGCTATGGGAGTCAGTCCTCCAACGCGCTTGTACTTGAGCCGCAAATTTCTGGGCGTTGCTGACGAATATTCGTAGAGCCGGAAAGATTCAGAGGTGTCATTCTGAGTGTTGATTGTCCTGTAGCCCTCGCCGATTTTGCTCTTGTAGACCGTAACAAGCCCCGGAGCTATCTGGCTGTGAGCGTCAAGAAGGAACGTCTCCGGCAGTGTCCCGTACATGTCCGGCGTAAGGTCATACTTCCAGTAATCCGGCATTATGCTGCTGTAGCCGTCGCGGTATGTGGGAGTCCCGTTTGCGGTGTTCGTCATGTCGTAGCGGTAAAGCTCGTAGCGTGTCCCGGTGCGGTTAGTGATTCGCGTCTCAAGTTCATATTCCGGCCATGTATCAGGCGAGCCGAACATGAAGAACGTACCCAAGTCCTGCCCGGTGTTGTCGCTCTGAGCGTCCCACGTGAATTTTATCCTGCTGACTATATCCCCGCTGGCTGACAAAATCATGTCGAACATTAGCGGGTAAACAGAGGCGTTGCCGTTCGCTACATTGGCGATTACGAGGGGAAGCGATGTGAACTCGCGGTAATTCGTGTAGCCTGTCGCAAGACTCGCCCTCTGCCTGAACGTGATATATCCCAATGCGCTGCCGTAATCCGATGGAGTAAGCCCCCTGACCCTGATATTCGCGCTCAGTGAATTTCCTGATGATATTGCCTGTTCTGATGACGGGTTCACGGTGAGGGTATATTTCCCGTCAAAGTCCGAGAAGGTTATAGACTCGTTTACGCTCCTAGGCTCGCAGATGAGAATATCGCCGGCTGAGTCAGTCTCAAGCGTATAGAGAAGAGTCCCGGAAGTATTGTAGACTTTATCCCGGCTCGCGTTCAATGACCATGTGAGAACATCGGCGGAAGTATAAACATTGTCGCCTGAAACTGTGTAGAGCCATGTCCCTGCGGTGTTCCTGATGATCTGTTTGTCGCCGGAAGCCGCAACGGTGTGCGTTTTCTCGTACTTGCCGAGTCTGTTGTTGCGGGTGTAAACGTTCGGGGAGCTGTAAATGTAGGCTATAGGCTCCTGAGTCGGGAAAGTGTAGGCAAGCAGGCTTGTGTTCTGATTCTGAAGCCACCATTTAGTGCTTGCGGCGGTGCTGCTCTCGGTGCCATAAAAATACCAGAAGGGAAAATGCCGGGCGTAGGGGTTGGCGAAATTGACGTTGAACTCGCCCTGCCCGTTTGTGATTACGAGGCAGAGACTTTCTACGGGGTCAGGGTAAGGGTCATAGACTTGGGAATTTATGTAACGCCACCACAATGATGTATAGGGCTGAGGCTCCTCGGCGAAAACGAAATTGAACCCGTCAAGAAGATCTCCCACAGTCTGAAATGTTATGTCGGGCATTCCGCCTCCCGTTGTCCTGCGGTAAATTCCGATAGTGCGGCTTGTGTCGCGTATTCCCCCGTAATAATTCTCGTAGACAGTCGCGAACCACTGAGGCCCGCCAACCTGCTCCCGCCGTGAAGCCCCCGTAATATCACGGAGCTGGTAGAAGAAATTATAGTCCGTGTTGCCGTAAGTGCCGTAAACTTTCGCCTCGTAATCGTGGCTTGTGTACCAGTAATGCAGGTTGTAGGGGTCAAGCGTTTCCGCGCTCCATGAAGCCCCGCACATAACAGACAGCAGGATTAATCCCGCCGCAAAACGTTTGAACATATAGATTTTTCCTCCTTTAATTGGGAATGCCTATGTATGAAACTGTAACATCTCCGCCGTATTCCGGGGAAATGTCTAATCCCTTCTTCATTCGGTGAAACGTAACTGTACGCGCCGCCCTCACGGAAACGCCAAGCTCCTCGCCCGTGTCGCAGTCAAGCCCGGAAGGAATATCAACCGCTACGATGTGGGACGCAAATTTATTCATGGCCTCGACAGCCCGCCGGAAAATTCCTTCAAGCGGACGGTTAAGCCCTGTCCCGAAAATAGAGTCGATACATGCCTCACACCCTTTCAGCGCGCTCTCGAACTCCGCGAAATTCTCATCGTTCACCGTGTGCAAAACTTCAGGCGCAAGACGGCTCATGATTTTGAGGTTAGTCTGAAAGTCCGCGCTTCCCTTCCTGGGATCGCCGAGAATGTAGACTCTTACGTCCTTTCCCATTATGCACAAGTGCCGGGCGATTGCGAGTCCGTCCCCGCCGTTTGACCCCGGAGCGCACACCACCGCGAAAATTGCGTACTCCTGAACGACACGCACAACAGCTAATGCGGCGTTCTCCATCAACAATATGCTTGGGATTCCGAAAGTCTCAATGGCGCGTTTGTCAGCGTCCCTTGCCTGCTGGCGTGAAAATGCTTCCGGCGAATTGACTCCGGCGTAAATGACTTCCCTGTGAAATTCGTCCGGGTCATAGAAGTATTCAAGCTTGCTGTCAAATTCAGGGGGCAAATGAATCTCTCCTCCGTCAAAAATTTTTTGCTGATTACGATATTATATTACCATTACAGGAGAATGGAGACACGCAGAATGATTGACCGCGGGAATTTCGCTGAGGTGCTGAGGATTATGGGCTTCACTGCTGACAGTGCCGGGAAGGTTTTCACGTATGAGCATGACGGAATCACAATGAGCGCGGATTTCTCATCGGGGACTCTCGTCTACCCTGAGAAAGTCCGGGGAAGGAGTCATAACACGCTTTTCACCGCCCCGGAAAATTTCGTTGTCTTTGAGTGCGTACACCGTCTAATCACAAAGGGCTATGATCCCGCAGATATTGAGCTCGAAAAAGAATGGAAGCTCGGCCATGACACTAAAGGCGGGCGGGCTGATATTTGCGTTTACGAGAAAGGCTCAGAGAATGTGCTGATGATTATTGAGTGCAAGACAGCAGGACGGGAATACTCAAAGGCACTCAATGACACTAACACGGACGGAGGGCAATTGTTTTCTTACTGGCAGCAGGAAATTTCAGCAAAGTGGCTCGTCCTTTACACGTCAAATTTTGCTGACGGGAAAATCACTCACCCTTCGCCCGCAATAAACTGCACCGATGATCCTAACTTACTGAGTCATAATGACCCTGCAATAAAATTATTCGTGAACGCACACACGGCGCGGGAAAAATTCGAAGTGTGGCAGGAAACTTACGGCAGTGATTTCCGGGAAGACATAATATTTTCGGACGAGTCATCAGCGTATGACATCGGGAACCGTCCAATCCTCAAGAGGAATCTCAAAGCCTTTGACGAGGACAGCAAGAAGGGAATCATTAACAGGTTCGAGGAAATTTTGCGGCATAACAACGTAAGCGACAAAGAAAACGCCTTCAACCGCCTTGTAGCCCTCTTCATCTGCAAACTTGTTGACGAATACAGCAAGAATGACAGCGACGAATTAGAGTTCCAATACGTTCCGAGAAGAGACACATACGAGAAATTACAGGACAGATTACAGATGTTATATCACAAGGGAATGTCGGCATTCATGCGTGAGGAAATAACGTACATTTCCGCCGAATATCCGCGTGAGTTCATGCAGCAGTACAGGGGCGGGGACAGGGAGCGGGCAATCAATGAGCTGTCCGAGGCATTCAGGAAGCTAAAATTTTTCACGAACAATGATTTTGCGTTTCTTGACGTACACAACGAGGAATTATTCTACAAGAACGGGAAAATTCTCGTGGAAGTCGTGCAATTATTCGAGCATTACAGGATAGTACACACGGAAAATCATCAGCTTCTCGGCGACATGTTCGAGAAATTATTGGATCAGGGATTCCGACAGAACGAGGGACAATTCTTCACGCCGATTCCTTTGGCGCGGTTCATATGGGACTGCCTTCCCCTGAAACGCTGGGAGACATGGCCGAAAGTCATCGATTACGCCTGCGGGGCGGGTCATTTCCTGACTGAGGCAATAGAGGCGGTGAATCACTTTATCCCGTCAGAGTCCCGCGAATGGATACGGGACTCAATTTTCGGGATCGAGAAAGATTACAGGCTCTCGCGAGTGTCGAAAGTCTCAATGTTCATGAACGGCGCAGGAGGAAGCAACATAATTTTCGGGGACGGCCTCGAAGATTCCCCCGACAAGGGAATACGGCGCGGGAAGTTCGACATTCTCACAGCGAATCCGCCCTATTCTGTAGCGTCATTCAAGCAGCATTTGAGATTCACGGCAAAAGATTTCAGATTGTGGGACTCAATCAGCCCAGCAAGCTCCGAGATTGAGGTGCTGTTTGTCGAGCGTATCGGGCAATTGCTGAACGACAACGGAATCGCGGCGGTGATTCTCCCGTCATCAATCCTCAGCAACGACTCAGCGGCTTACACGGGAGCGCGTCAGGAACTCTTGCGGACGTTCAAGCTCCGTGCGGTCGTGAAACTCGGAAGCAAAACTTTCGGCGCAACAGGCACGAACACCGTAATATTATTCCTCGAAAGGTACTATCATAACCCGTCAAGACTCGCTCAGGCACTAGACAGCACAGATGCAATACTAGACAGGCGCGAGAGGGATTTAGAGTCATGGGAGGATATAGACATTCTCATGGGCTATCTTGATATGCAGGGATTGACGCGGGAACAGTGGAATGATTTTGTTCACGGAAGATTAACGCCTGAGACAATGCCGGAATATTTCAGGATGTACATTGACGCATACGGTGAAGATTTCTACAAGCTGGCGAAAAGAGTCGAATATGAAAAGCTGCTGTATTACGCCTTCACGTACTGCCAGCGGACAACGGTAATCATTGCGCCGTCGGACAATGCCGGGCAGCGTGAGTTTCTCGGATATTACTGGAGCTACAGGAAGGGCGACGAGGGGATTCACTATGACGGTGAGCGGGGCGGGAAAATGTACGTAAATTCAGACCGTGAAGCCTCCGGGACTCTTGCTGATGTTGTGAGGCAGTCATTCGGGGACGGGGATATAGTGATGACTGAGGATAATATGAGGTATGCGCGAGTTGTTGAGACGTGGAGGATGTTAGATTTCTCGCGTGTAACTTTCAATGCGGGTATTGATTTGGAGGAAAACAAACGCACCGAAATCAAGAGTAAATACCCAATGCACAAGCTCGGAAGCGTCTGCGCAATATTAATAGGCGGGACTCCAAGCCGTAACAATCCTGCATATTTCAGGGGCAATAATTTATGGGTCTCAATCGCTGAAATGCGCGGGCAGGTTATCACAGACACAAAAGAAAAAATAACCGATGAGGCTGTGAAGAACTCCAATGTCAAACTGATTCCGAAAGGCACAACGTTACTCAGCTTCAAACTCACCATAGGAAAGACTGCTATCGCGGGGGCGGATTTGTACACAAACGAGGCAATAGCAGCCCTCATACCGCAGGACAAAAGCGCAATCCTCAACAAGTATATATTCTATGTCTTCAACAGCGGAGCAATAAATTTAACCAGCGTAGGAGATAAAGCATTCGGAAAAAGTCTGAACAGCAAGTACTTGAAAGAATACATAAAAATTCCCCTTCCGCCGATGGAAATACAAAGGCAAATCGTGAGTGAGTGTGAAAAAGTTGATGCCGAATACAACAATACGCGCATGAGCATGGAAGACTACAAAGCAAAAATACAGGATATATTTCACCGTTTCGGGGTCATTCTGCAAGACTGATTGACGGCGATTTTATGGTGAGCTTCATGGAACATGGCCGGGAGTTTTACCCTACGGATCACTGCGGAGTGTTGCGTGTTATTGCTGACGGAGTGCACCCAAGATTCATGGCTCGCATTCTCGAACGTGAAGGGACTCGCTTGGGCTTCTCAAGAAATTTCCGGGCATCGCTTGACCGAATCGGCGGGATAAAGTTCGGAGTGCCTGAAATGGACTCACAGGTTGCGGCCATGAATGACGTGATGAGTCTTGAGCGTGAAATCTCGCAGGCACTAATGAGTCTCAAAGCTCTTGAGGGGAAGAAAGAAGCGGTGCTGAAGAAATATCTGCGGTGATAGAATCATGCGGGAGGTGTTTTGCAGTGAACATTGATACATTGGAGAAGGGAAATACCGTACTTGAATCATCAGCCGGATTTGATGATGAAACATTTGACGACATTGCGGAATTTGATGATATACTCGCGCACCCTGAGAGGCACAAAGGCTACATGACCGCCGGGGACATGCTGATGGATTTCGGCCTGATATGATTTACACCGTCTACCCTACTTCACGATTCAGGAAGGACGCGGAGAAAGCAAAAAGGCGCGGGCTTTCAATGCAAGAGCTTGAAGATGTAATTGACAGGTTAAGCCGTGATGAGCCGTTAGAGGCTAGGCACAGAGATCACAGACTCGAAGGCGGAAAATACAAGGGCTGCCGTGAATGCCACATTAACCCGGACTGGCTTTTGATATACAAGAAGGAAGCCGGGAAAATGGTTCTTGCTCTCAGGCGAACGGGGACTCAGAGCGATTTGTTTTAGCGTGAATTACTTGCGGAAAATTCTAATTCGTGTATAATTTCCGGCTATGTCAAGTTCAAATCACACTAACGACAAGAAAGTAGCCGTAAACAGAAAGGCAAGGCACGATTATTTCATTCTGGACTCCTTTGAGTGCGGAATAGTTCTGACAGGCACCGAAATAAAAAGTGTCAGGGCCGGGAATATCAACCTGAAAGACTCTTATGCCTCAATCGAAAACGGAGAAATCTGGCTGTACGGTGTGCATATTTCCCCCTATGAGAAGGGAACGTACTACAATCACGAACCCGAACGCGACAGAAAATTATTGCTTCACAGGCACGAAATTACCCGCCTAAACAGCAAGACACGCGAGAAGGGATTGACTCTTGTTCCTCTCAGCGTATACATAAAGGACGGGAAACGCGCAAAGGTCGAGTTAGGACTCGCGAAAGGACGAACGACACACGACAAGCGCGACATGATAGCCGACCGGGACGCAAAGAGAGATATAGCCCGCGCAGTAAGGGGAAAAGGACGAGACTACGACGACTAACTTTCACGGGGGCGACAGGTTTCGACAGCGTGAAGGAGGGTCTGAAGGAGCAGGCCGGGGAAAGTCTGCAATCACCCGTAAAACTCTCGGACAAAAAAATAAAAGTCGAAGATAATTTCGCATTAGCGGCCTAGTTGCCAGCTACGCCGAGGGATGGACAATGCTGACGGTTCACCTGAGGTGTCATGAAAGTCAGCTCCCCGCCATGTAGAGAATCCCGGCATGGTGATAGACCCCTAAGGATTCTGGAACGGTTAAAGTTTGTCCCTGTACTTGACCCGACGACAACGAACAGAGAATAAGCCTGTAGAGCCGTCATGACTGGCCCACGTTGGACGGGAGTTCGATTCTCCCCGCCTCCATCAGAATATAATACGGTGAAGACCGTTAAAAGATAAAAATCCGCTCATAAGGCGGTTTTTTTGTTATTATTACTCCGTTGAATACCGACAAAAACCCGCTGAAACCGAAATAACACCGTGTAAAGAACCGTAGAAATACAAACCCTAAAAATTTTTCTACGGTCAATCCTAAAAGTGAGGTGCATACAATGTTAACGGAGTTGCAAGTCAAGAACACAAAACCGAAAGAGAAACCTTAAAACAATTCGTAAAAAGTGTCGCAACTTATCCCGCAAAAAAGAAGGCTCACACAACCGCAACCGAGCAAGAAAAGAATTAGCCCGCGCATATAGAAGGATGAACAATCAACGTAAAGATTTCCATTTCAAGACAGCCAGAATGCTTTGTGAAGAATACGCAGTGATATGTCTTGAAACGCTGAACATAAAGGGAATGGCACGGCGGTGGGGTAGGAAAGTCCATAGCTTAGGGTTCTATAGCTTTGTAGAAATTTTGAAGTATGAAGCAATGAAGCTAGGAACGCAAATAATTTTTGTGGATAAGTATTTTCCCTCAAGCCAGCTTTGCAGTGTATGCGGGTATAAAAACAAGGCAGTGAAGGACTTGAAGATAAGGGAATGGGAATGTCCAAACTGCCATGCTATACACGACAGGGATAAGAACGCGGCAAAAAACATCTTGATGGCTTGGACATCAGCCAATGGAGGAGAACCCGTAAGACGCTCTTCGGAGTGCAAGGTTTGTTGATACCAGAATCCCCCGCCTTTAGGCGTGGGGAGTATGTCAAGGCGACTCTTGCGTCAATCGGCACAGCGGGAATCCCCGGCTCAGGCCTCGTAATGCTGACTATAGTGCTGTCGTCTGTGAATCTTCCGATGGAGGCAATCGGGCTTCTTGCGGGAATTGACCGTATATTGAACATGGGCAGGGTTATTCCGAACATTGTCGGGGATGCGGCATCGGCTGTAATAGTTTCGAGGACTGAAGGAACATTCCGCGACAAGAAATAAATTTTTCCCGGTGAACTGAAGATTTGCCCTCCGTGAAATTAATGCGGAGGGTATTTTTTTTGTCAGCGCGAGAATATTTTAAGCTCCCTTGCTTTGTCTATGATGAATGCCTGCGTGTTTTCTGAGACGGGCATATATGACTTGTTGGAGAAAAATTCTATCTGCGTTATTGTTCTGGTCTGGTCGAAATATATCACGATTGAGTCGGCGTTCTCAGGAGCTGAGTCCCATGTTACAGTGCCGCCCGATGATGTAGCGTCAACATCCCATCCCGCGCCTTCAAATTCTCCGGCTTCAGCGGCCTCAACGATAGTAGCCCCGATAATTTCCTCAAGTGCTTTCAGCGTGTCGCCGACATGAAGCCCGCCTGTGAAAAATATTCCTGGGTCGCTTGTGATTAGGTGTTCGACCTCAAATTTCTTGTTTTTCTTTGCGACTCCGCATACTACTGTTTTGTCCTTTGCCCATACGCGGTTCAGGAGATACGGAGATACTTTGCTTCCCCCGTCTTCGTCATACATCCTTTCAGCCTTCGACAGCTTTACCTGCAGCGCGGGCTTGTTGTTGGCGATAATCTGCGAGCCTAGAAACGATATACTGTCGGCAAGCTCAATCCCTACATCATTAACTTCCCTGAAACTTGCGGCAAACGCCCCGGATGACACAGCCATAATCAGCACCGTAAACGCAAGAATTTTCCATGATACCTGGAACATTTAGCGACCTCTCTTCCTTGCGGCTTTCTTTCGCGTGTATTCCTCAAGAGGGTCATTCGTGGTCTGTTCCATCTCCTGCGCTTTTCGATTCTGTGATGACACTGACATAGGAGAGTCCTTCGGGATTCCTAGGAAATCGCCTTCAAGCATCGTAGTCTCGGCAACATACACGGGATAAATAGTGCGCGGGTCAATTACAGCGTTCGAGCCTCTGAAAAGAAGTGCCAGCGGCATAACTAACGCAGTTACAGCGACAACTCCGGTGCTGCTGAGCCTTCATTGTCCTGATGTCCCGTAAGCGGAATCACCTGCCCGTTGAACGCCTCAACAGAATCAATTGAGAAACTCAGCGAACCTTTTGCGCCTACAATGCCCGCCGAGGTCGCTTTGGTTATTTTTCCGTAAGCAAACGCCCCCCGCTCTATCAATGTGATAGCCGTTTTCATTCTTCACAGCCCGTTCAACAACAAAGCGGATTGTCTGCCCTATTGATACTTTGTTGGACTTGATTTTTTCCGCAGCTCTGATAAGTACTTCAGTGCCTCTTTTTACGATGAGCGTATCGCACCAAGCAGTGCCGGAGAAAAGGAGAATCGCAAAAATTGCAATTGCAAACTTCTTCAGCATAACGCACTCACTTTCAGTTATTGGGATTGGATTTTGTGTGAATTGTAGCATAGGCTTGAATGGTGTTCAATTTTCGCTGAAATGTTACCGCACCGCCGGAAATTTGTCGCGGCCACAAAAATTAGAGTCTGATATTTGCTTGCCTGATACGGGATTTTGTCATATTATTTGCAAGTTAATTATCCAATTTCCTAACAATAATCTTTATATGAGGGGGAAAAATTTTTGCATAAGATTCTTGAGAAACGCCAGCTCTCTTATGACAAGGAAAGAGATCAGAGCGTTTATTATTTCAAGGTTGAAGCACCCGAAATCGCCCGCAACAGAAAAGCCGGGCAGTTCATAATCTTCCAGCTTGATGAGGATTACGGCGAAAGAATCCCGCTGACCATCGCGGACGCAAACGCCGAGGAAGGCTGGATCGCAATCGTATTCCAGACAGTCGGAGCAACGACTCGCAGATTCTCAGAGACATTCAACGTTGGCGACAATGTACCCGTTCTTGTCGGGCCTCTCGGAAAGCCCACGCACATCGAGAAAAAAGACGGTATAGTCCTCTGCGTAGGCGGCGGAATCGGTATCGCTCCTCTTCACCCGATTGTCGAGGCCAATCACAGAATCGGCAACAAGGTTGTAACAATCATCGGCGCAAGGACAAAGGATTTACTTTTCTTTGAGGACGAAATGAGGAAGGCCAGCGATGAATTAATCGTAGTAACTGATGACGGCTCATATGGACGCAAAGCAGTCGTAACAGCACCGCTCACGGAAATTTGCGAGAAGGAGAAAGTCAGCGAAATAGTTTCAATCGGCCCGGCCATAATGATGAAGTTCTGCGTTGCCGCCGCCCGTCCGTTTAACGTACCTATAACAACATCACTCAACACAATAATGATTGACGGCACCGGGATGTGCGGATGCTGCCGCGTCAGTGTCGGCGGTAAAACAAAGTTTGTCTGCGTTGACGGCCCCGAATTTAACGGCTATGAAGTCGACTTTGACAACATGATGCAGAGAATGACAGCCTTCAAGGACAAAGAGAAGGAAGCAGATCACAAATGCAGAATCGGCCTTGATGCCGGGAAAAAGGCGGGTGCTTAGACGATGAGCGAACACAAGACAACAGAAATGTTACAGGAAGAAGCCGCGAAAATCTGGGCGGGTCTTGAGGGAAAAACATTAACGAACAAGGACAGATTCGCGATCCCTCAGCAGGAAATGCCCTCGCAGGAGCCGGAAGTACGCGCTCACAACATGTCGGAAGTCGCGTTAGGCTACACAGAGACGCAGGCAAGAGTCGAGGCGGAAAGGTGCATACAGTGCCCTACAGCCCCGTGCAAGAAAGGCTGCCCCGTAGGAGTTCCGATTCCTGAGTTCATCAAGCACATTCAGCAGGGAGACTTCAAGGGAGCAATCGACACAATCAAGACAACAAACCTTCTTCCGGCCATCTGCGGAAGAGTCTGCCCTCAGGAGAAACAGTGCCAGAGCCACTGCACAATCGGCAAAATGCTGAAGTCCCCGGAGAAAGCCGTAGCTATCGGCCGTCTTGAACGCTACGTAGCAGACTGGGAGAGAGCCAACGACAAAATTACCGTCCCGACTCCGAAACCTGAGACCGGGAAGAAAGTCGCCGTTATCGGCTCAGGCCCTGCAGGACTCACTGTTGCGGCTGACATTCGCAGGGAAGGCCACAGCGTTACGGTTTTCGAGGCGTTCCAGAAGACCGGCGGAGTCATGGTATACGGCATTCCTGAGTTCAGGCTTCCGAAAGCACTTGTCGCGAAAGAAGTCGAGAACCTCAAGAGAATGGGCGTTGAGTTCAAGACAAGTTTCCTTGTTGGACGGACTGCGACACTTGACCAGCTTTTGACGGAGCAGGGATTTGACGCGGCATTTATCGGTACAGGCGCGGGGCTTCCCAAGTTCATGCACATCGAGGGCGAGAACCTCATCGGAGTCTTCAGCGCGAATGAATATCTCACACGCTCCAACCTCATGAAGGCATATGACCGCGAACACGCAGACACGCCCATGTATGACGCTAAGAAAGTCGCTGTATTCGGCGGCGGCAACGTCGCGATGGACGGCGCGAGGACGGCATTACGTCTCGGAGCTGAGAAGGTCTACTGCGTCTACAGAAGGACACGCGCAGAAATGCCCGCAAGGATCGAGGAAGTAGCGCACGCATTTGAAGAGGGCGTAGATTTCCACTTCCTAGAGAACCCGACAAAGTTTATCGGCGATGACAAGGGAAGGCTTGTAGGCGTTGAGTTGCTTACGTATGAGCTTGGCGAGCCTGACGAGTCCGGCAGAAGAAAGCCCGTACCAGTCCCCGGAACTGAACACGTGCTTGACATTGATGCGGCCGTTATCGCGCTGGGCAATGACTCGAACCCGTTAATGGCTCAGACGACAGAAGGACTCAACACAACTAAATGGGGCAACATCATCGTTGACGAGAACCAGAAAACGAGCATCCCGCGTGTTTGGGCGGGCGGTGATATAGTACTCGGAGCCGCTACGGTAATTCTTGCGATGGGCGAGGGAAGAAGAGCCGCCGCAAGCATGAACGAATACTTAGCCGGAAAGTAACAAGAAACATAACAGCGTGAAATTTTGCGGAGGAGTGATTGAGAAAATTGCTTCTCCGTTTTTTGTTACAGAAGGAGAAAAAATCATGAGAGTCACAAAAATTTTGGCGGCATTGTTTTTGTCATTGTTCATTGCGGGGATTTCTTTTGCTGACGGTATAAGCTACACGCACGTACGCAACGCAACAGCACGAATCGAATACGCCGGGAGTGTCTTTCTTGTTGATCCGTTTCTTGCGGACAAAGGAGCGTATCCGGGTTTCGAGGGGACTCCAAATTCCGACAAGCGCATACCGTTAATCGACATGGCCGAGCCTGCCTCAGAGGTCGTAAAGGGGATTGACGCGGTAATTCTCACTCATACACATTTAGACCACTGGGACGAATCCGCGCAAAAGATTCTCCCGAAAGATATTCCGTTTTTCGTACAGAATGCCGGGGACGCAAGGATAATCCGCGAGCAGGGATTCACAAATGTCATGGTCGTCGGGAAAAATACACCCTTCAGGAACGTGCGAATATCTCGCACATTAGGCCAGCACGGGCCGGACGAGCTTTATTCTGTTCCTGCGATGGCTGAATTTGCCGGGGACGCTATGGGATTCGTGTTTCAGTCTGACGGGGCGAAAACTCTTTACGTTGTCGGCGATACTACATGGCATCCGTTTGTTGAAGTCGCGCTTGATACCTACAAGCCCGAAATTATAGTGATGAATACGGGCTATGCTATGGTAAACGGCATTGAAGGGAGTCTCATCATGGGCAAAGATGACATTCTCCGCATGTATAAGACAATGCCGGAAGCAAAAATTATCGCCGTTCACATGGACGCTGTGAATCACACGATGACAAGCAGCGGGGAAGTAAGAGAGTTCACGAAAGCTCACAGCCTCGGAGACCGTGTATATGTTCCGCGTGAAGGTGAGACGCTGAAATTCTGAGGAAATCTGCGGAGGAGTGATTGAGATATTGCTTCTCCGCTTTCGTTACAGAAGGGAGGAAAAATCATGAAATATCCCAAAAGTGTAATTGAAATGCAAAATGAACTCGGAGAGCCTTACGAGATTAAGAATATCGACGGTGAGCCGTGCTTGTACCGCAATTTCAAGAATGGATTTGACCTAGAAATTAGCGGAGTATACAGCAGAAGGCGCAAGGAGAACCGCAGAATTTTTATTTGTCTGTGGTGGATTGGTATCAGGCAGAACAAAACAAACAGCGGCGCACAAATCATAATGCATGTCTCACAGATTCCGTGTAACGCAAAGGCCATTCATACCGTAACGGAAATGCTTTATGAGTACTCAAATAAACTTCTCACGGAAGGACGCTGCATAGATGACAGTATAAAGATTAGTCCTGGCCGTATCGACTACGAGGAATTAATTTCGCAGGGAAAATTTTAGGAGGAAACAAAATGCCATCAGGAAATATAGCAGTCATTGAGTCCGCAAAACTCTCAGGCGAATACGACAAGCGTTATGTTGTTGTCGACAAAGACTCCGGCGAAATTTTAGACGATGCGCAAGGTTACGGCTACAAGAGCATTCAGAAAGCATACGCGGCTTATTCCTACAAGACACGCGACAGGAGCAAAGACGCAGAGAAACGCGCAAAGAAGAAGCACATTCTCACATGGCTGAAGGAACATAAAGAATTTGCCGGGCTGATGGAGGCAGTAGCTTTTGACTCCGTGAAATGTGGCGAGCCATTCAACGCGGCGACGGTCAAGCAATTGCTGAAGGAAAATAATCTTGACCCTGATTTTACCGCCGGGGAGTTATTGCGGACGTGGAAGGCGCAGAACTGATGAGGAAAATTTTTCTGTCAGCAGTGATTTCTGTCGCGTTCATTTCCGTCTCACACGCTGAGGAAACATATGACCCTCAGCACACAATGTTAGCCCTGAATATGGCGGTCGTATCAGTCCACAGGATATTATCCGCGCAGGACAGAATCATTCTTGACGCAGAATATCAGAACATCATCAACAATCTCAGCATAGGCAATATACGCTCAGACCCCGAAATCACAGACCTTTACCGCAAACTTTTAGACGTTTCGCACAGCAAGAGACTCCGACAGGACGAGGCTGCCGAAATCCGCAAGCGTTATGACGCTCAGAGCAGCAACAGAATCAAGCACGCACTCACGGAAATGTCCGAAATCGGGCGGGGAGTCCTAGCAGGTGATGAGAACGCCGGAAAATTTTTCGTGGGACTTGGGCGGCTTCTCTCTGCCTGCACCGCAGGTTACTTCAGGGACAAATCAGACAGAGTGAATCAGGCTGTCAATCTCAGCGCAGAATTGTTCCGGCTCAAAGCTGAGGACATGACAGACTTCAACGAGCTACAGAAGCAGCTGCTTTCCTCATCGTGGAGGCTGCTCAACAAATATCATCTGCCGGACGATTACAGGCTAGTTCAGCGGGCATTAGATGATTTCTTCAGGGCTGTTGATGAGCCTGATACCCCGTCAAGAAGACTCCGAATGCTGAAGGCCATTGAGGGAGATTTCCGGGTGTATCCGCCTTACTGGTTTTACCGGGCAAGGGCGGCACTTGATGACGGTGATAATTACGAGGCGGAGAAATGTTTTGACCGCTTCAATGAAGTTTGGCGGCCAGTGTTACGCAAAGACCCGTACAAACTTGAGGCCGTAAAGCACAGTATAAATATCCTGCTGAATGACGGAGTGAACGATGACGAGTCGCGGAAAAATATTCTTGAGCTTGCTGAAATCATGCGTGAAAACACATTGCGCGAGGATTGGACGAATAATCTTTTTGCCTCTGCCCTGTATTATTCGCTCGGTGAAAAGGACAAGGCAATAAAGTGCGCGGAGATTAATGTAGATTTCGGCTATGAGTATGAATTAAGCTCGGCCATGCTTGAACAAATGCGGGCTGATGTTGATTTCCCCCTTCTGCCTGAAGACACATTGCGGGCGGTGAAACTTTCACGCCTCACGGAGGGCATGAATGACTCTGACAGGGAAGCGGCTTTGATTCTGGCGGATTATTTTGATGACAGGGGAGAATATTACGAGTCATTGCGGGAAAATAATAGCCCTCTTTCGCGTCATGCATTGCGGCTAATCACTCAGGCTGAAGCGTGTGCGAGTCTCCTGTCCCCCCTGCCAAGTGAAGAATCAAAGAGGGGTGCGCGGTTCGCTGAGATTCTGAGGCTTGCGGAAATTTCCGGGGATGTCTCGTGCTATTCCCGCGCTCTGAATCTCATCCGCGATTATGCTGACGGGGGGAATGTCCCGGCCTCGGCGTTTCTTGCTGACATGTACAATTACGGACTCGGAGTGAGCCGGGATTCTTTCATGGCACTGAAATATTACCGTATCGCGGGATTCGGCGGTGATATTTACTCGCAGAACATGTGCGTAAGTATCATGCTAACGTCCCAAGATTACACGAGCCAGCCCGAAAAGCCCAAACAGCCGTCCCCCGATGAGATTCACGCGGAGGCAATGAGGCTCTACAACGCAAAGCAGTACACGGAAGCCCTCGAAATGTTCAGGCAGTCGGCGGAAATGGGAAACTCATCATCCGAATACATGATAGGACGTATGCACGAACACGCGCAGGGCGTAAGCAGGAATCTTGACACAGCCAAGGAGCATTACACGAAAGCGGCGGAGATGGGTCATTCGGGAGCGAAGAAGGCACTGAAGCGGCTTGCGGGCAAAAATTCGTGGTGGTGGCCGTTCTAGTTTGCGATGGAAACGGGAAGCCCTCGGAAAAATTCCGGGGGCATTTTTTTGTGCCTGCGCGTAACAATTTCCATTATGTGATAATATTTAATCATTCCAACCCAAATTTAAGGAAGTGTAAATTTATGGAGCTTGCAAGGAAATTCAAAGACTCTAAGCCGTCCGGCATGATTCGAGTCTTTCAGGCCATAGAGAAAATGCAGGGAGTGTTGAATCTCAGCATAGGCGAGCCGGATTTTGTTACTGAGCCTGATATTGTCGACGCGGGAGCAAAAGCCGCAAAGGAAGGTTTCACACATTACCCCCCGCTTCAGGGCTATCTTGAGACACGCGAGGCGGCCTGCGCTTACTGGGAACGGCATCACGGACTCAAGTCTTCCCCGGATAACGTATATATTTCGGTGGGCGGGCTTCATATTCCGTGGCTTGCGTTCGGGGCATTGCTGAATCCTGGCGATGAAGTCATGCTGATTGAGCCGTACTTTACGCCGTATGAGTCTCAGATTCGATGGAACGGCGGAGTCCCGGTAGCAGTCAGAACGCGAGAGGAGAATAATTTTGCCCCGACAATCGAGGAATTACGAGCGGCGGCAACACCCAAGACTCGCGGAATAATCCTGAATTACCCTGGGAATCCTTCAGGCAGAGTCGCGACAAGGAAACAGCTTGAGGAGATAGCAGAATTTGTGCTTGAGCGTGATTTGTTCGTCCTCAGCGATGAGATATACGAGTCAATGATATTCAGCGGGGAGCATGTTTGCTTTGCGACAATCCCCGGCATGAAGGAGCGCACACTACTGGCCGCGGGACTCTCTAAAAGCCACTGCATGACGGGATGGAGAATCGGCTACCTTTTCGCCCCGCAGAACGTAATCAACACTATGTGCGTATTGTCATCATTCCAGACTTACGGCGTAAATACCCTCTCACAGAAAGCCGCCGCCTATGCCCTTAACACGCAGGACGAGAAAGTAAAAGCAAGGGCTGAAATTTTCGGCGAAAGGATGAGAGCGGTTGAGGCAAGATTGAACGCGATGAAAGGGGTGAAGTGCCACAGGGCTGAAGGCTCGTTCTACTTGTTCCCCGACATATCACAGACTTCATTAACGAGCGAGGAGTTTACGTGGCAATTGCTCAATGAAGCAAAAGTTGCTGTATTGCCGGGAAGCGCATTCGGGCAGACTGGAGAAGGCTATGTGAGAATCGCCTGCACCCAGTCTACGGAGACTCTTATGGAATCAATGAACAGAATGGAAGAATTTTGCAGGAGGTTATAGCAGTATGAAGGCAGCAAGATTTTGGCTTTGCATCGCGTCAATTATGGTGCTTGCGTTTTTCGCAATGGGTTCAAGCTGCGGAGGCTCAGGCGGCGGGACTGTCGCAATCAACAACAACACCGGAAACAATAACGGCAACACAACAACAAGCGGCGACCAGTCCGGCAACACTGACACGGACACAGGCACGGGAAGGGACTCAACGGTTCAGGCTTACGTGAACGAGATAATAGCGGAAGGCGGCCTCAATTCCGATGAGACTCTCCCGGACAGCGCAGTGAACTACAGCACAGGAACGTCAGCAAAATCACTCTCGAAAACAGCGGTGACTCAGGTTACGCAGGGCGAGACATTAAGCCCCGTTGCATTATCGCTCGGCTTCGAGGTTGACATCTGGCGCGTCTACGTCAACAACACGCTTGCGGCCTCGGCGACATCACCCGGCACTGCGGGTGCGGAGTTCATTCCGTCAGCAAACGGCGTAACAATCTCGGCGGGGTCGTCATCGTCAGCGACAATTTCATTCAGCACGTCAGCAATGTCAACAGGAAGCAACGTTATAGCGGTCGCGTTCGTGCCGTATGAGTCAAAGCTGACTCAGGAAATCGGCCGTACAACTCTCGGAACCGTAACAGTCTCAGCACAGAGCACCACAACAAGCGGGGACAAGACTCCCAGTACAACAAGCGGGGATAAAACGCCCGGCACAACGAGCGGCGACAAGACATCGGGCGACACTGACACCGACAC
>JAFYBQ010000022.1 GCA_017540085.1 Synergistaceae bacterium
GGCCAGAAGTGTAAGTGCTGTGAGGCATTGAGCTGACTGGTACTAAAAATCTTTACACTTGTTCTTTCTTTCATGGCTGTGAATGTATTGATTGAAGATGTGTTCAGGGAAAAATTATTGGTGACAAATGCGGCAGGGTTATACCCGGAAACATGCCGAACCCGGAAGTCAAGCCTGCGAGCGTTGATGGTACTGTGCGGGGTACGCACGGGAGAGCAAACCGTTGCCAGTTTAGATTACATACAAGAGAGGAAGTTCACTTATTGGGCTTCCTCTCTTTTTGTGTTTGTGCGCTTGTGCTGTCATTTCTCTTTTCATGCTCAACATGATATAATCCCGTTATCCTAAAATTTATTGCATTGGAGATTATTTTTTTATGCCTATGAGACTAGACATAAATCAGAGAACAGTTTTTGAGCTGTTATCAGGCAAAAACTCCTATTTTCTCATCCCCGATTATCAGCGGCCTTACTATCAGCGGCCTTACTTGGGAGGAAAACGAATGCTCTACCCTATGGAATGATGTTCTGTCGTTCGCGTTCCCCGATAATAATTGCGATAAATTCAATAATGACGATGTTTATTTTCTTGGGCCGATCGTGTTATTCACAAATTCTGACAGAAAACTTGAAGTTATTGACGGCCAGCAGAGACTCACTACTTTAATGCTTCTGTTGCGAGCCTTCTACCATGCTTACGGAAATGATATGCAGGATTCGCGCTCTCTCACCGTAAAGCGCAATATAGAGCAATGCCTCTGGAAAACAAACGCTTTTCAAGAGCCGGATATGTCAGTCCTAAAAATTGACTCCGAAACTGCTACAGACAATGACAAAGAAGAATTCATCAGCATACTTCGTACAGGCAGTGCGCCCGCTGAACTCAAAAGCAAGTACGCAATCAATTACAGGTTCTTTCAGGAAAAAATCAGCGGCTTCAAAAATAAAATGCCGGATTATTTCTCATTCCTTCCCATTAGGATTTTGGGAAATTGCATACTCCTTCCAATCGAAGCAGAGTCACAAGATACAGCACTGCGGATTTTCTCAACGCTTAATGACAGAGGTATGCCGCTATCTGATTCTGACATATTCAAAGCTCAACTGTACAAGGCGTTTTCTGATGACGGACTGAAGAATGAATTTATTGCTGACTGGAAAAATCTCGAAAATCTTTGCGGGAAAATTTTTCAGCTCACAAGCGATAACCCGATGGACGAAATTTTCACCCGCTATATGTATTTCGAGCGGGCTGAACGCGGCGTAAGAGTCTCTACGCTTGAAGGGCTGCGGAAATTCTACGAGGCTAATAATTATGAGCTTCTCAAAAAATATCATCATCAGACTTTCGACAACATAAAAGCACTCGCAAATTTCTGGAATGACGTTGCTAATCAGGACGGCACAAGATTTTCTGACCGGGTATTGCGGCGGCTGTTCGTTCTCAATTACGCCCCTAACAGCATGTGGACGTTCATCACTTCAGTGTATTTCCTCCAAAACAGAAATGCGGCAGGATTGCTTGATAATGATGATTTCTATGAGTTCCTCACAAAGATTACTGCGTTCATCTGGGCTTTCACGATTCTTAGGCCAGGCGTTAATATTCTGCGGACTCCGATTTTCGCCGAAATGCTCAACATCGTAAACGGCAGAAAAGTTACGTTTGACGGGTTCGCATTCAACATTACAGAGCTGAAAAACGCGCTGAGTATTTACTCGTTCACAAACAACAGGCCGATTACAAGATCTATGCTTGCATGGTTCGCCTTCACTGACCCGGAGCAGATTGTTTTCCCGCTTGAGACTGAACACATTTACGCCCGCAACAGATTCCCAATCCCGGAAAATATCGAGGCAATCGGAAACAAGTCGCTACTTGAGAAGAAAATCAATATCCGAGCCGCTGACTACAAATTTCAGGACAAAGCAAAATATTACCTCGGACTCGTTCCCAAAAAGCCCGCGACAAATATTCATGAGCTTCAAGCACTCGCAAGGACAATGAGCGACTTCACAGCGCAGGACATTTCACAGCGCACGGAAAAAATCATCACAGCTTTCATAAATTTCATCACAGAAAACAGACTCGCAAGGTAAGCAATTTTACCCGGCTCCCTGATATAATTTTACGTAAAGACAAGGGGGCCTTCTTCTTTATGGACGGCAATGAAATAACACTACAGCAGATGCTCTCACGCCGCGAAATGAGAGCGGACAGCCAGCAAAAATTTCTCACTCAATATCATTCACCGCTGGTATCATTTACCATGAACATACCCGGCCCAGTCAAGACAAACGACTCTATACGCCGGGCATTTGACATCGGGCAGATATTATTGCTTGAGGGACTCGCCAGCTCAGGCGCACAAATTCTCGGAGCGTCAGAAATTCATGAAGACACGGGAGACGAATTACTGTTAGCCGTAAGCAATATTCAGCCCGAAACACTAAAGGACATGGCCATAAGTATTGAGACTTTCTTGCCTCTCGGACGGCTTTTCGACATTGATATTATTGACGTACACGGCCGGAAATTGTCGCGTCCTGAGTTCAGGAAGTGCATTATCTGCGGGAAACAGGCTCAGGAGTGCGCGAGAGCTAGGACTCATTCAGTCAGCGATTTGCAGGAGGCTGTATCGCGCCTTCTGTCTGAAAATCTGCATTAACTTTACAGGAAGGGGATTTTATCGTGAAGGCAAAATATCTCATCGGACTCGCGGCGGCATTCATGCTCATTATCGGGGCAGGGTGCAGTATGGATCACAGGAGCAAGGACGACGGCGGCGGAGGAAGCTCAAGCACTGACACAGACTATACCAGACTCAGCGCAATTCTGTATCTCAAGTCATCGGACATTGATGTGAGGGCGAATCTTCTGACCGACAAGAACAATGACAACGTGCTGACCGTTACGAACGAGACTCAGGAATTTATGTACTACAGGTTCAGCAAAAGGGGAGGCACTGACGGCGAGGATACAGAAGCTGACACTCTCGGCAAAAACGCGGCTATACTGGCTAAGGATTCGGCTCAGTTCACGCTGAGGGACTCTCTTGTTCTCTCCTACGGATCTCACGCGCACGGGCTTTTCTCGCTAGGCGAAGGAACAAATATTATTGTGTCGGACTGCGTTATTCTCACTATGAGCAATGACTCTAGCGGCCTCATGACTTCTGACGGAGGGAAAATCAGCGCGATTCATGTTACAGCAGGGACTTACGGAACAGGGTCGCCCGCCGTGAATGTCAGCGAGGGAGGCGGCTCCGTAATGGCTGAACGGGGACATTATTACACGGAAGGGACAAATTCACCCGCAATTCTGGCAAGGGGCGAGGCCGGAATATCAATGGCAAAGATTGAGGCCGGGTCATCTCAGGCCGTAAAATCTGAGGGGGAAGCCGCTGTAACCCTTCAGAGCTGCGATATTACAGCGAATCACGAGGCAATACCGACAGACAATATATCACCGTATCAGGCTGTTATGATTTACAGGGCTGACTCAGGAAATCCGCTGTCTGAAACAAGCTATTTCACAATGAACAACGGAAAATTAGACTGCATGAAGGGTGATGTGTTCTACGCCACAAACGTCAACGCGACAATATCCCTCATGAACGCCGACATAACAAATCATGACTCTGACGGTGCATTTCTCCGGGCGGGCGCGTCATCATGGGGTACAAGCGGCATAAACGGCGGCAAAATAACTCTTTCGGCATTAGGTCAGAACATTGACGGGAATATAATTCTTGACAGCGCGTCTGACATGAATATGTACCTCACAGAAGGCTCACTCTTCACGGGCGCGGTGAATCCGACAGGAACAAGCGCAAGAATATTCGTCAGCCTCTCGAACTCAAGATGGATTCTCACAGGGGACTCGCATGTTTCAAGCCTTGCCTGCGAAGCCGGGAGCATTAATCTTAACGGCCACACGCTTTATGTAGGTGAAACGGCTTACACTGCGGGGACTGAGAGCAGCGGAAGCGCGGTAGATTTCGCGTCAGACAGAAATTCAGCCTCAAACGGCACAAGCTCAGATCAATCTGACACAGCCGGACACAACAGCACCAATACAGACAGCGACACAAGTCTGCCGATAACATCATCTGACAAAAGCGCGGGAAGCACAGCGCAGAAGCTCTTATTCAGCCCGGCGATATACACAACGGGAACAGTAAACGGCGTATCATACCGAGCGTATAACAATATCGCGTATGTATCATCCCCGGTCAACCAAGACTATCAGAAATTGAGCATATATATTCCTGAGCCGTATTTCAGCAGCAGACCCCTCAACGGCTACACGGCCTCAACCGCTCCGATATTCATACCGAACAATTCCGGCGGTTACATGGCCGCAGAAATTATGACACCTTCAGCAGAAAACCCCGTTGGGCTTGCGCTTTCACGGGGGCTTGTTGTCGTGTCTCCGGCTCTCAGGGGGCGCAACGTAACAAACGGCACAGCTCCCGCGGCAATAGTCGACTACAAAGCGGCGGTGAGATACATACGCTCCAACAAATCACGACTCCCGGCCGGAAACACTGACAGGATTATAGCCTGCGGGGTGAGTTCGGGCGGTGCGCTGGCGGCTTTGCTTGGGACTGCGGGAAACTCTGAAGCCTACAGCGAATGGCTTAACGCGGCGGGGGCGGCGGCCTCTGAGGACAAAATTTACGCGGCGGCCTGCTACTGTCCTGTTACTGACCTTGAGAACGCTGACGGGGCATATGAATGGATGTTCGGCGGGTCAAAATACGGCTCTGACTCCGTGAATCTCATTGGGAATTACGAGTCATACATTGATTCTCTAAGACTCAAGAAGGAAAGCACAGCCCTCACCGCCAGCGGAGATAATGACACCTTCACGCGCTACATTGAGGGGATATTCATTCAGGCGGCGCAGAATGCTCTTTCTTCCGGGACTGCGGTCAGTGCGTCATGGCTGAAAGTCAGCGGGACAGAAGTAGTCAGCGCGGATCTTGAGAAATACGCCGACAGTTTCACCGCGAGGCAGAAGAGTGTTCCGGCGTTCGACAAATTCGACCTGAGTTCACCCGAAAACAGCGAGTTCGGCTACAAGCATTTCACCGAATATTCAGCCCAGAGAAGCACAGCGGGCGGGGCAATGGCGGATGAGGCTGTAATCTCAGCCATGAATCCTATGGACAGCACGGTGTATTCTGAGGTGTGCAGGTTCTGGAGAATACGACACGGCATTAATGACAGGGACATCCCCGTGAATGTCTCGGCGGTTCTTGCGCTCACTCTCGAAAATGCCGGCTGTGAGGTCGATTTCTCTGCTGTGTGGGATCAGGGCCACGGCGGATATTATGATACTGACTCGCTTTTTGACTGGATCGACTCAATCTGCAAATAATCCCGCTGTCTGAATTGCTGTTGCACCCTCTGTTATCATGCAGGGGGTGTAATTTTTTTGTGAGGAGTGATTCATGTTGAGACGTTCAAGAATCTTTCTGTTACTGTCCGCAGTCATCATCATCATCATCTCAATGTCAGCTCCGTGTTATTCGGCTGACTCATTCAGAAAAACTTTCTACAAATCATTGTCCGCAAGGCTCGGAAAACACCGCGCCGATTATCCCAATTTGAGCGACTCAGATTTCGCGAATTTCCGCATGGTGAAAACTTCAGGGATTGCGCCGGGAAAATTATTCCGCTCGTCATCCCCTATAAGCACATGGGGAGAGCGTAACGCAATCGCCGACAGGCTTTCACGCGAGGCAGGAGTCAGCACATTCATCAACCTTGCTGACTCTGACAACGGCATGACAAAGCACAAAGGCTGGGCGGGAAGTTATTACAGCACACGGAAAATTATCGGGCTGAAACTCGGCATGAAGTTCAAGAGCAGGGATTTCCGCAGGAGTCTTGCGCGTGGTATTCACTTCATGGCCGGAAATGAGCCGCCGTATCTCATTCATTGCAGTCTCGGAAAAGACCGGGCCGGGTTCGTCTGCGCCGTTGTCGAGAGCCTCGCGGGAGCATCATGGGAGGAAGTCGAGCGGGATTATATGATCTCATTCCGCAACTATTTCGGGATTTTGCCGGGAACAAAGGAGTATGATTTTGTCGTGAGGAATGAAATCTATAGAATCTTGTCGGAAAATTTCGGGGCGGCGAATCTTATGGCCGTAAATCTCTCAGTGTATGCAGAAAAATATCTGCGCGGAATCGGAGTCAGTCAGCAGGATATTGACACACTGCGGGAAAAATTGAGGGGCGAATAATGCCGGACATCATCATTATAGGCGCGGGGCTTGCGGGTTGCGAGGCGGCATATCAGCTTTCACGGCGGGGATTCAGTGTTGACCTTCACGAAATGCGCCCGGGAGTTATGACACCCGCCCACAAAACCGGGCTTCCCGCTGAAATCGTCTGTAGTAACTCGTTAGGCTCCGAGAACAAAGACGGACGAATTACAGCTGCAGGAATCCTCAAAGAAGAATTGCACATGCTTGACTCGCTGATACTGTCTTGCGCGGAATTATCGCGAGTCCCTGCGGGGGGTGCTTTGGCTGTTGACAGGGAGAAATTCTCCGGGCTTGTCGCTGAAAGACTCAGTGCCGAGAAAAATATCAATCTCATACGCGGCGAATACACCGACATTCCGGCCATGACCGCAATAATATCATCAGGCCCCCTCACGTCAGACGCTCTTGCGGAAAACCTGCGCGAAATTACAGGCGAGGGGATATATTTCTATGACGCTGTAGCCCCGGTGATTATGCGCGAGTCTGTAGACATGTCAAAAGTTTTTGTTACTGGGCGTTACGGCAGGGGCGATGACTATATCAACTGCCCGATGTCCCGCGGGGAATATTCCGCCTTCTATGACGCATTAATTCACGCAGAACGCAATATCCCTCATGATTTCGAGAAGGGAAAATATTTCGAGGGTTGTATGCCTGTTGAAGCACTTGCTGAGAGGGGGTACGACACACTGAGATTCGGCCCTATGAAGCCCCGCGGACTTGTTGACCCGCGCACAGGCCGCGAGCCGTTCGCAGCAGTTCAGCTCAGGCAGGATAACGCAGAAGGAACGCTCTATAACCTCGTGGGATTCCAGACGGGACTAAAATGGCCGGAACAAAAGCGAGTATTCTCCATGATTCCCGGACTCGAACATGCCGAATTTGCCCGGCTAGGCGTAATGCACCGGAATACATCCGTAAATGCTCCCGCCGTCCTCGATGAGTATTTGAGGCTCAAGACACGGGATAATATTTTCCTTGCGGGACAGATTACGGGCGTTGAAGGCTACGTAGAAAGCACAGCAATGGGACTCGCCGCCGGGATTAACGCTTCATGTTTGCTTGCGGGGAAAAATCTTCCGTCATGGCCGCGTGAGTCGGCGATAGGCTCATTGATTCACTATCTCATGACGACAGACCCGGCGCACTTTCAGCCCATGAATATGAATCTCGGAATATTCCCGGCTGTTACAGGGATTCGCGGCAAGAAGGAGCGCGCAGAATTTCACCGGGGCAGGGCATTAGCGGCGATTCGGGAGTTTATATCATGGCTGTGATTTACGCTGTGGGAATCGGGCCGGGGGGAGCTGAGACTATTACCCCGCAGGCCATGAATATTTTACGGTCGTGTGATGTCATAGCGGGATATGAGAAATATGTTGACATGCTCCGGGACTTTACGCCGGGAAAAATTCTTTTCACCACAAAAATGACTCAGGAGGTCAGCCGCTGCGAATGGGCTTTGATGTTTGCGCGTGATTACGGGAAAAATGTCGCTCTCGTCTCAAGCGGGGACTCAGGCGTTTACGGCATGGCGGGATTGATGCTCGAAATCGCGAAAGGGTCAGGCGTTGAAGTCATCGTGATTCCAGGAGTAACGGCGGCAAATTCCTGCGCGTCAGTTCTCGGCGCACCCCTCATGAATGACTATGTTACAGTCTCACTCAGCGACAGATTGACGGACTGGCATATTATTGAGCGGAGACTCATTGCGGCCAGCTCCGGCGATTTCGTGATATGCGTCTACAACCCTGCAAGCAAGCAACGCCCCGACAATTTCAGGAGAGCCTGCGACGTAATCATGAGACGTTACAGACCTTCAACGCCCGCCGGATATGTGCGGAACATGGGACGAGGGGAAATGACTCACGCCGTTATGACTCTCCGCGAGATTCGCGAGGCTGATATTGATATGCTGTGTACAGTCATCATCGGCAACTCTCAGACATATATACTTGACGGCAGAATGATTACGGCGAGGGGGTATAATATCCCGGAGGTGAAAATTACGTGAAGAGAATCATAATATCGGCGGCACTGACGCTAATTCTTGCGGGGAATGCGTATGCCATCAGCGAATCGGACTACAAGAGCCTGAAGAAATCAAGCGCGGATCTTGCGCGGGCTGACAGGAAACTGACTCAGGTCTGGAAGAAAATCGCCGGAAAAATGCCCGGCATACCCTTCAAGACATTGCAGAACGAGCAAAGAGACTGGATAGCAGAAGGCCGCGACGAGGAAGCCGAACGCTATATAGGCATGGGATATTCACAGGCAAAAGCCTACGCGCTTGCCACAGACGACCGCGCCGAATATCTCCCGGAACGCGCCCGCGAAATCATGAATATGCGTTAGCGGCAAGGGGGCAGGGGATAAATCTTTCTCCTGTCCTTTATTCTTTCCCTTTCCTGCTGAATTGTATCCTTTCACGCATATTTAGCGTCATGTCGCACATTCCAATGACGATGAGCCACGGCCAGAAAAACGGCAAGAACATAACCGCGCCCAGTGCCATTTTGATTCCCTTCCTCAGCCTGAAGCCCTCCATTAGCCAGAACGAAAGCGACAGCCCTTCAGCAAACATAATGACGTTGGCGACAATCTGAAGATTCAGAATGAACATCATCACCGTCAAATCAGCCTCAGCATCAATCAGCCATCCCAGCGCGAACGCTCCCAATGACACAAAGAATATTGACACGGGAAAACGCCACAGCGTGAACGGAGGCAGCTCCGGCGGGTAAGTTTTTGAGGCGGGGAAAAATTTTCGTGTTACGGAATAGCAGAGGGAGTAATTCAGGTACGACTCAATTCCAGCGAATATCACAAGCAGCGAGGGCATAAGGCGCGGAAATATCGCGATAATCTGCCGCAACGCCGTCATAAGTTCGGGATTGTCCCCGTAAAGCTGAGTCATAATCTCGTTCAATTGCGACTGATCCGGGAATAGTATATTTCTGCCCGTGAAGAACCAGAATGCCCACAGCAATAACGCTTTGAAGAGAATACTTGCTCCGGCGCATATGAGATAGCTTTCTCCGGCTGTGAGTTTTTTCGAGTCCCTGAAAGATTCTTGAGACAGCATGAAGAGAGTCGCCGACAGCGGAGCGCACCCAAGAAGATAATATGCCGCTAATGTAGGTGAAATGACAAGGAATAATGTTGCCTCAATGAGAAGTTCGGCCGCGCTCATGCTTTTGCGTCCCTCAGCACAGCCCAGTACGCTCAAAGGAACGGGACATAGCATTATCCCAAGAACGCCGAAAAGGGGCAGGAAACTCCCTGCGAGAATCAAAGCAAGGGTGATTAATACACAGGGAATTACCCGCTTCATGTCAGTTAGTCGAGTGAGTACGGCAACAAGGCCATGTATCTGGCGCGCTTGATTGCCTCTGTGAGAAGCCTCTGATGCTTGGCGCAGTTTCCTGTTACGCGGCGGGGGATGATTTTGCCTCTCTCGCTGATGTACTTGCGGAGTTTCTCCACGTCTTTGTAGTCTACATGCTCCTGCTTCTCTACGCAGTAATAGCAGAATTTCGGCCTGCGTCTTGACGCTCCCCGGCGGGGTCCGCCCGGAGCTGTGTTTCTTGCGGGCGCACCTGCTCTGCTCTCACGCTCTGTATTTTCGCGCTCGTTCATTCTGTGATAATTTCTCCTTTTTGTGTGATGTTGCTAGAACGGTATCCCGCTGTCGGGTGTCCCGTTATTGTCGCTGTTGCTGTTGTCCTGGAATCCGCCGGAAAATTCCCCTCCGCCGAATCCGCTCTCGCCTATGCTCCTGCCGAAATCCTCATCGCTGGGAGTGTATCCCCCTGTGCCGTAGTCCGTACCGACAACGCCCGCTGACTGTTGCCCGTAAGAAGCTCCGCCGCCCTCGCGTGAACCTAGCATTATCATGTTGTCAGCCCATATTTCTGTCGTATACCTTTTGCCGGAGCCGTCTTTAGCGTCATAACTTCCTGTGCGTATACGTCCTTCAAACAGCGCAGGGCTTCCCTTTTTGAGATATTTCCCGCAGGTTTCGGCCAATGATCCCCAAGCTACAACGTTGATATAGTCTGTGCCTTCTTGATATTCGCCGTTAGCATTCTTATAGCGGTAATTCACTGCAACACCCATCCGGGCAAATGTCCTCTTGCTGACGGTAACTTTCACTTCAGGGTCTTTTGTCAGATTTCCGGCAATAATAGCGCGGTTGAATCCTCTCATCGCTTAACGCCTCCCCTACTCATCAACAACTGTCATCAGCTGACGGTAAACATTCGCTCTCAGGCCGAGTATACGCCTAAGCTCAAACGTCTGCGAAGGCTCAAGCTCAAAGCTGAACAGCACATAAAATCCTTCTGTCTTTTTCCTGATGGGATATGCAAGGGTCTTTTTCCCCCAAGCGTCTGACTTTGACACAGTTCCGCCCAGATTCTTGATTACGTCCTCGATCTTTGCGATCTCCTCGCTCTGGTTCTCCGTGCCAGCGTCAAGAATGGCAAGCATTTCATATTTACGCACTCTTCCGCACCTCCTCCCTATGGTCTATTCGGCCTTCCGTTTTGTGCGTCTTCACCCGAAAGGCAGGGCGGGAATGATTATAGCATACACACGCAAAAAATGAGGCTCTCACGTTTTCCGCAAGAACCTCATCCGTTATTCTCTGAATTATGGTCGGGACGAGAGGATTCGAACCTCCGACCCCCTGCACCCCATGCAGATGCGCTAAGCCAGACTGCGCTACGTCCCGTAACGGGGAATTATTTTAGCGCAAATTCCCTATTCGTCAAGTTTGCGCTTCATCACCGCGAAAAATACATTCGGGTCAAAAGTCGTCCTCACCGCGAAAATTTCGGCGATCTCCCAGCCGTCAGAGCCTTTCTCATTCAGGAGACCTTCAACTTCCGCCGTTTTCTGTGAAGCACCTTTGCTTTTCTGCAATGACGTTAGAGAGCCGAGCGGGACAATTTTGTACTCAAATTTCACGGCTCCTTCAGCAGACAGGACAAGCGCGAACATCATCGCAATCACAGCAAGAAATTTCTTCATGGCCGGAAATCTCCCCTAATCTACAGCGCGGATGACAACACCCGTAGCCACCGCGACACGGTATATTATGTCAACAGCGTCTTTGAATGCGTCAATGCCCTGTCGGTCAACGTACTTCACCGGCACTACTATTGTGTCTCCCGGCTCAATGGCCGCCGAATATCCGCGTGGAGGAGTCCACTGTTTAGACGAAAGCATACCCGTGTTACGTGTGAGTCTCAGCGTTGTTCCGTCAGACTTTATGACGTATACCATTCGTTTATGTGCGCTCCTCAATGCACCGCCCGCCGCGCTGATATAGGCGTTTATGCCCATGTCAGGCCGGAAAACCTGAGTCGTTGACGAGTAGACCGCGCCGAGTACATTAACTGTAAGCGGTGTTGTCGGGACTCCGAGATAGTCGCCGTTCTCAAGCTCATAATCCCATACGGTGCCGCGAATATTGGCGGGAGTGTCGATTTTCGTTACAACGCGCCCAATTATGTCCATGTGCCTCAAGTTGTCGATGAGTTGCCTTCTCCGCTGGTATTCCTGATTCATTCCCTGCGTTGCGCCTGTGGTTGTAGCTGATCTTGATGTGTTCTGCGACGATTCGAGAAGCTCCCGCTCCATTCTGTCGGCCATCTGATTCATGGATCTCCGCTGATCCGCCGCGATGCTTCTGCGCGTGAAGACAGCTCCCCGCAGGAATGCCTTGGACGTGAATCCTCCGGCGCGCTCTATGAGGTCTGACAGCTTTTCGCCGGGGAACATTGAGTAGCTTCCGGGGCGGTGGACTTCTCCGGCGATTGTAACGCGGATTTGCTGCTTCCAGTCAGGTATTATCATGACTGTAATTTGATCCATGTTCTCAAGCACTATATCATTAACGGGGTCTCCTTCAAGAGCGCGGAATATGTTTACGGTAAAGCGTTCGTTTACGGGGCCGTTTAGAGAAGGGGTTGTGCGTGTGATTTCGGCTGTGTCCGAGGCTGTAAGGGTAGTGCCTCCTGCGCGTTTTATGATTTCAGACAGCCTTGTCTGCCCGGGAATTATCGCGAATCTTCCCGGCCTCACCAGCGGGCCTGTAATTAATACGGTTGATGATAGGTTGTAGATAGGGAACAGCCTTATTATGTCGCCGTCCTGAAGCTCCCTGTCGGCTACTTCGTCAAGTGTCCCCTCTGCGGCCCGTGCGTAGGAATTATTGAAGATTCTGTAGTACTGTACGCGGCCTTTGAATGTCCTTGCGTTTAATCCTCCGGCAACGTAAAGAAGATCCTGAAGCCTTGTCGCGCCGTTAAGCTCATATATGCCGGGTCGGTGAACTTCTCCCGCAAGACCCACGAGCGGCCCTACTGTCGGGATGTGTATAACGTCCCCGGCCTGAAGCCTTACGTCCTGAGCCTTGTCGCCGTGAAGAAGCATTGCGTACATGTCGAAAACCGCCACTATCCTGCCGTCGCGTTTAAGCTCGATATTGCGGAGTGTTCCGTTTGCTGACGGCCCCCCGGATGCTATAAGGGCGTTGACCAGAGTCGAGAATGAAGAGACCGTATATGCTCCCGGCCTGCGGGCATTTCCTGTAACATAAATCATGATTGAGCTTAGGCTGCCCATTGCAAGATTCATCTGGAAGCCGGTGTAATACTGGCTGAGGCGTGCGCTTATGACTCTTTCGGCCTCCGCCATCGTGTAGCCTGCAAGCCGAACCATTCCGATATGAGGGATTGCCGCCATTCCGTCGCGGTTTACGCTGAAGCGGTAATTTCCTTCTTCAGGGATTCCCCATACCGTGAGGGTCATTTCGTCGCCGACTCCGATTCTGTAGCCCTGCGTCACCGGCACTGAGTCTCGCGGGGCATAGGTTGAAGGCGGCCTGCGGAAGAATGACATTCCGTAGCGGGGAAGCCTCCTGAATAGGTTTCCCATTGGGTTGCCGGTTGTCGCTGAGGAAAGTATCTCATCAAAATATGCGTTTACCTCGTCTTCTGTTATGCGTTCCTCGTCAGCGGTAAAATCCTCGGCGTTCTGCTGATTTTCGTCATTCTGCGTCCTTGTCTGAGAGTCATTTCCGGTTGTGTCGATGTTCTCTACGCGGGTTCTGCCTGAAGGAGTCGTGGAGTCTAGCCCGGAGAGGTCTACTCCTCCTGTGCCGGGTATGTTCGGGACTACAGGCGAGGAAGGCCCCGTAGGTGTCGACGGGATTGATGGTATGTCTGATGTTCCCGGCATTGCGATAGGCACACCGGGAGCCGCAAGCACCGCAGGCCCTGCGTCAGCCCCGAACGCGCATGAAGCGAATGAAAGTATTATTAGTGTTGCTGTCAGAAATTTTGCTGTTCTCAATATTATCACCCCGAAAAATTTATTGTATTTTATATTAAATTAACGGAATATGTATTCAAGTATGCTTGTTACGGTTTTATCACCTTCCGTATTATCCTCATCGTCTGCATATGAGCAGTACTCTCGCAGCATTCTCACGACATTTTTCTTCAGCGGGACGGGGCGTAACTGGCTCATGAATCTTTCAGGAGAGCGCACTATTCCGCCGTCGCGCCCTGAATGCATCCTCCACGTTGAAATCAGCATAGTGTTCTGCTCCCAAATGTGCGGGCTTGCGTTCCCGAACCATGAGCCGAACCATTTATCCGCGGGAATCTCCATGTGAACGCCTGCCTTTGTGAAATCTTTTCCGGGAGCGTTTATATCTGTCGCGATGTACCAGAAGCCCAGGGCGGTGTCATCCCAGTGCCTTGTGGCGGAAATCTTCCAGCCCCTATCATCATCGACAAACCAGCCGTAATCAGCCTGAATATCAAGGTCAAGCCCGGGAATGTTTATGCCTGCCTGAAGCCACTGCGCGTTGAGCCAGTCTTTTCCGCCGTCGTCCATATCGATAGCCCTGCCGCCGATGTATTTCATCCTGTGATCAGTCAGCCCGGCGAATGAATACGGGTCGCGGTCATGATATATTGACGCTCTCGCACCTATCCACCATAAACCCGAATCGCCGTAATATCTTGCCCATACATTTCCGCCGAACCATTCCTCATCGAGATAGCCGCCCTCGCCGAAGAACCAGAATCTACCGCTCTGCCCTACCTGATTCGCGTAGGTCATGGCCGCCTGCTGAAGGCGTATATTGTTGTTGAGGTCTTTTTCCCACCACAGCCCGGTGTAGTCTGACGTGTCGACATGCTCATATATAGGGAAACGAACATCAGCCAAAGCCCCCCAGCCGTGAGAGTAACGCCCCGTGTAAATCGCGTCAATGTTGAGCCTGTCCATGTATACCTCGTTGAGTGTCTGATCTATTCTCGGCTCGTAGACACACATCGCCTTAAACTCGTTCTCAGCTTTTGAGGCAAGGACTCTCGCGTCAGGGTCTTCAATGTCCGCGCTTGCCCATGAGAATACAGCCGCGTTCATCTCGTCATCATCCCTGAGAGTGCGCGCCCTTATGTCAAAAAGAATCGTGCCGGGAAACTCTGCTTTCACGATAGGAATACTGGCATTCTTGGCGATAAGGAGCAGCGAATCTGTTTCGGGCATTACACTGGCAAGCACAATAAGAACCGTTGACATTGCCTCGGCGTGTGAAGCGTAGCCGTAATTCTCGTACGACAATGAAAGCCGCTTATGTTCCTCTTCTGTGTCCTCAAGTTTTATTTCAACGTCGCGCACCCTTGTGTATTTCTCAAGCCCGGTCTTTATCTTTGCTATGAGGTCCTGCGATTCTATGTCGTCCCAGTTTGCATTTCTGAAGCCGCCGGAGACATCGAATTTTCTGCGCCCGTTTCCGAGAATAGGCCCGCCCAAATGTATTTTCTGTGAGATACTGAATGACCATTCATCACCGCGCTGATAGCTCACTGCCCCCTGCATTCCCCACGGAGCTTTAAGCACGAGTCCGGCGTTGTATTTGCTTGAGGGAAGCTCCCTGAGAATCCTGCGCCCAGAGGCTTTGTCCTGTGCATAATCAAGAGGGGAATATTCAGCCTTAACCGTAAGCCAGTCGGCAATGTCCCATTCAAGCCCGGCATAAACACCGTTCAGCCTGTCTGAGCCGTAGCCCACTGTCGCGGCAAAATTGCCCCATCTCCATGTCGCCGCACCGTAGTACGCCTTCATAAGCTCCGTACCCATTATATCCGTGATACCCACAGCGAGGGAAGGAACATACCACAGTTTAGGGTTCTTTGTGTGCCATAGCATTAGCTTCAAGTCTACAGCCTTGTCCATGTAGCGACGTGTTGCAATGTAGACTGAACTGAAAGTAGTAAAGCGGGCGTTAATCTCAAGCCACGGAAGCCACGCGATGTCAAGAAAATAATATGCGTATGGAGAAGACCGAGTGTAGCCGAATCTCCCCGCGCCGTCTTCGGGCATTTCAGCAGTAGGATATTCCCATAGCCCCGTCAGCCCCGTGTTGCCTCCTGTTGATGCAAAAGCCCCGCCGTAAAAATTAACTGTCAGGATAATGACGAGACAGAACAGAATTACCCTCCGCAAAATAAATCGCTCCTCATGGAAATTTTTTGCTTATTTTACACTAAATACTAAATCGCAAGAAGACTCCCACTTCTTATAAAGTTTAAGTTTGCTATAATTCATTGCGTTGAATAACAGGAATAAAAGAAATTCCGACAACGATATGTAAAAATGAAATTGGTACCTATGGGTAACGAAACTGTTACGAAAAATCTAAACAAAGATTAACAAAGTTATTCAAAAGTATAGATTTAGAACAGAAAACCCTTTGTATCGAGTAATCGGTGCAAACTCAACGTTTAATGCTTTTAATCCCTAATAGCCATGCTACCTAAACAGTAGTCGGAAACGGCAAGCTGAACGGCGCGAAAGCAGAAAAAACAGCATGGATGGCGCAAGGTGAAATAAAACAGATTAGTGTTGATGAATGGTAAATCATACGTGGCACATCAAAAACGTCTGCCCTAAACGCTTTTAACAATGGGTTTTTAGCAGGGAACGCCCTAAACCCTTTAAGGGCATGGGAGACCCCCAACGACTATCTCCTTGAGGGAGAGTAAAACCGCAAGCCAATGGCGGAAGAAAAATGTTGCCCCGTGAATAACGGGTGAAGATATAGTCTGCGCTGGCATGAAAGTGTCAGAGGTCTGCTTGTGAGAGTAAGACTGCTATAGAAGTTGCGTTCTATGGTGAACAAGATAAATATATACAAACTTTACAAAGTTATATAACTCCTTTATAATTATACAAAACTGTAAAGGAGGGCTGTTTATGGAACTAATAAGCATAGGGAAATTTGCTAAAATGGTCGGCGTTACCCCTACTACGTTAAGACGTATGCACCTTCGCGGTGATTTTATTCCTTACCACATAACGAAAAGTGGGACACGCTACTATTCAATGGAGCAGCTCAAAGAGTTTTCATCCGGCCCACGCATTTCCGAGAAAATTGTGATTGGCTATTGCAGGGTATCAACTCCAGCACGGAAAGATGACCTTGAAACACAAGTCCAGAATGTGAAATCTTATATGTATGCCAAAGGTTACAAGTTCGAGATTATTACGGACATAGGCTCAGGCATAAATTACAAGAAAAAAGGACTGCTGGAGCTAATCAAAAAAATCAATAATCATGAAGTCTCAACAGTAGTTGTACTATACAAGGACAGGCTAATACGATTTGGATTTGACCTTCTGAATTACCTTTGCGAAATTAACGGCGTGAAGATTGAGATAATCGACAACACCGAATACAGCAAAGAGCAGGAATTAACAGATGACCTAATCCAGATAATTACAGTATTTGCCAATCGTCTTTACGGACAGCGTTCAAAGAAAACTAAGAGACTGATTGACGAGATAAAGCAAAATGCTAAGGGCAATCAGGATTAAGCTAAATCCCACGCCGGAACAGGAGATATTGTTCTGGAAAAGCGCGGGGACAGCAAGGTGGGCATATAACTTTTATCTTTCGGAAAAAGAGCGCGTCTATCATGAATACCTGGATAACGGCATGAACGGCAAGAAAGATATTTCAGGGTGCGAAATTAGGAAGTATATTAACAACGTACTGAAGAAGACAACGCACAAATGGCTATCTGAAGTCGGGAGCAATGTCATGAAGCAGGGTGTCAGGGATGCGGAAGAAGCGTATCGGCGATATTTCAAAGGACTGTCCGGCAAACCGTGTTTCAAGTCAAGGCGCAGAAGCAAAATCAGCTTTTACGTGAATTACGAGAGCTTGAAATGTATACAGGGCGGATTTCACGGTGAGAAACTTGGTTTTGTCAAAACATCACAGCCATTGCCTAAACTCCGTAAAGGGCAGAAATATTCCAATCCTAGAATTTCATATGACGGCAAATATTGGTACTTGTCGATTGGATATGAAGTCAAAGAAGAACCTAAGCCGGAATTAAGCGGATGTAGGGAAGTTACGCCTTTGGAGAGGAAATAAGACACTGGCAGAACATCGCGGCGCAACCTCGTAGAATTAGGAAGCCTCCATAACCGCAAGGGGGGGTAGTTCACACTAAACCGCATAGAATCTCCCAATCTTGACGGGGATTTGACGCGCAATTAAAATCATCATCATCACAAATTCACAGCACTGGAGAAAATTGCCCATGATAGAAAGATATTCCGAGCGTGATATTTCAGCCTTGTGGGACGAATATAACAGGCTCAAAGTCATGCTTGATGTTGAAATTGCCGTGTGTCAGGCGTGGTGCGAGCAGGGAAGAATCCCGGAGGAAGCCTTAGAGGACATCACAGCCCACGCAAGTTTCACGGTTGAGCGGGTGCAGGAGATCGAGAAGAAGACACAGCATGACGTAGTTGCGTTCGTCAGCGCGGTGGCCGAAAATGTCGGGGAAAACGGAAGGTATCTGCATCTCGGCATGACCTCAAGCGACATTCTTGACACAGCAAGCTCTATAATGTTACGGGACTCGCTTGACATAATCATTAACGCAGTGAAAGAGCTTGACGCGGAAATTATCAGCCTCGCGAAAAAGTACAAGCACCTTCCCACGATAGGCAGGACTCACGGAATCCACGCCGAGCCGACATCACTGGGACTAAAATTCCTCAATTGGCACTCGGAAATTCTGCGCGACATCGGAAGACTCGAATATGCCCGCAAAGACGTATCAGCCGGGAAAATCTCCGGGGCTGTCGGAACATACGCGATGTGCAATCCCAAACTTGAAGCCCGTGTGTGTGAGCTTCTCGGACTTGAACCCGCTAAAGTCTCAAATCAGATACTTCAGCGCGACCGCCACGCAGGAGTCCTCAATGCCCTTGCGGTTTTCGGGTCAACGCTTGAGCGCATAGCACTTGAGATTCGCAACCTTCAGCGGACGGAAGTGCGTGAAGCCTTTGAGCCTTTCGGTGTCGGTCAGAAGGGATCCTCGGCCATGCCTCACAAGCGGAACCCGGTGAAGTGCGAGCGTATCTGCGGAATGTCGCGGCTTCTGAGGGGATATGCTTTGACGGGTATGGAGAATATAGCACTGTGGCACGAACGGGACATATCACACTCAAGCACAGAGCGCGTAATATGGCCGGACGCTTTCAACATTGCGGTGTTCATGACTCGGAGCATGACGAAAATTTTACGGGGGCTTGTTGTCGATGAGTCCAGAGTCCGCCACAACGTGAACCAGACAAACGGACTCGTGTACTCACAGAGGGTATTGACATTTTTGCTTGACGAGCTGAAATTGTCGCGTGAGGATGCTTACGCCATCGTCCAGGAGAACGCAATGAAGACAGCTTCAAGCGGGGTGGCGTTCCTCGACCTGCTATTGAGCGATGAGCGTATGAAGTCTGTTGACCCTGACAGGCTGAAGGCACTTTTCGAGAATGATTTTTACCTGCGCTATGTTGATGAGATTTTTGCGCGTTTCTTTGCGGAGTAGGCCGTGAAAAACTTTCTGTATATTGCCAACCGTTATGATGCCCATCCTGCCGGAGGGACTCAGATTGCCCGCTCGCACTATAAAATCTTGTGTAGTATTGCCGCTGAAGGAACAGTAATATCACTGCTCGGAAAAGATAAGGAGGAGAGACCGGAGCCGGGAAAAATATCAGTACGGGCATGGAGATCTCGCCTAAGCTCCGCGGTAGGTGCTGTAACGGGAAAAAGAACCTATATGGCTCATTACTGCGCGGAGGCTGAGAATGACATTCTGAGGATTGTCCGTGAAGGCTCATATGATTTCATCTGGTTTGACGACTGTATATACGGCTCAACGATCCGAAAGATAAAGCAGTTTCGCCCGGAAATTCCCGTTTTCGTGTTCTATCATATTGTCATGCCAGGCAGCCTGCGTGAGGTTTTGCGGCAGAATAGGCGAAAAATCCGCGGTGTGCTGGGTCTTCTGAAGTATGCAAACTTTATCAGGCAGCAGAAACTTTCAGCACTCCATGCCGATGTGAATGTCCTTCTGAATGAGAGAGACAGCGCGACTTTCACCAAAATTTACGGACAGAGAAATCAGCTTATGTTTCCGGCATGTTTTGCAGACACGGCAAATATTGAGCCGGCTGAGAAAATATCTGGGGAGTTCAACATGTTTTTTGTAGGACTCGGCGGACACGACCCTAACATTGAGGGTATAAGATGGTTTGCTAGGGAAGTCATGCCCGCTATCAGGCCGGAAGCAAAACTTTCAGTAGTCGGCACAAATATGGACAAAAATCTCAAAGACGCGCCGGAAATCAAAGACAATCCGAGAATTACCGTCAAAGGAAGAGTGGAAAGTCTTGACCCGTATTATAATTCAGCGGATGTTGTTATCGTTCCGATTTTCTCAGGGGCGGGAATGATGACGAAAGTAGCCGAAGCGTTAATGTACGGCAAAAATATACTTGCCACAGGCCACGCGCTTAACGGCTATGACGGCCTCGAAAAATGCAGGTGCGACACGGCGGAGGATTTCATAGCGAGGATTAATAGCATGATAGAAACAGGCTCACAGAGATACAATCCGGCCATGAGGAAAATATACGAGGAAAAATATTCGCTTCCCGCAATGGAAAATATACTGCGCGAATATCTCAGGGAAAAAGGAATATGATAAAAGCCGGAAAATTCTGCGTCAAAGTCTACGGCTGTCAGATGAATGTTTATGACGCTGACAGGGTTCGAACGGTGCTATGTTCGCGGGGCTGGGAGGAAGTCAGCGAGTCGGAAGCGGACGTGATTATGATTACGGGGTGCAGTGTCCGCGCAAAGGCCGAACAAAAAGTTTGGAGCGAGCTGGGACTCTATGACTCCCAGTGGAAAAAGACTCAGCGTCCCCTTGTCGCCCTCACCGGGTGCATAGCGCAGAGAATCGGCCTCAATGCCCTTAACCGATTTTCCTATGTGAGACTCGTTGCCGGGCCTCGTCATATCGGCTTCCTTCCTGACGCAATCGAGCAGATTTTCACGCACCCGAAATCACGCATTAACCTTCTTGATGATGACCCGCGGGAATTTTACGGCCTCAATTTCGACCCGGGCAATATCACCATCAAGCGCGGGAACAAGCACAAAGCCTACGTAACAATCGCACACGGCTGTGATAATTTCTGCACGTACTGCATTGTGCCGTATGTGCGGGGGCGTTTTGTGTCGCGAAATCCTGATGATGTCATTGACGAGTGCCGGATGTTAATTGCTGACGGTGTGAAGGAAATAACGCTTTTAGGGCAGAACGTCAACAGCTACGGTAAGGACATCGGACTCACTTTCGCGGGGCTTCTTGAGACTGTCGCAAAACTTGACGGGATTCGGCGCGTCCGTTTCGTAACGTCATTGCCGCAGGATTTCACGCCTGATATTGTGTCGGTCATGGCCGGAAATGAGACCGTATGCCCGTCTCTGAATCTTCCGGTTCAGTCGGGAAGCACGAAAATTTTGCGCCTCATGAATAGGAAATATACCCGCGAGGAATACATAGAGAAAGTGAGAATGATACGGGAGAAAATTCCCGGTCTCGGTCTGACAACAGATTTGATTGTGGGATTTCCCGGTGAGACTGAAGAAGATTTTGACGAGTCTATGAGCCTGCTTAGTGAGATAAGATTTGACCTTGTACACAGCGCGGCATATTCGGAAAGAGACGGCACTCCGGCGGCGAAAATGGAAGGTGCTTTGCCTGTTGACGTGAGATTAGAGAGGCTTAACCGACTCAACGCCCTTCAGGACGCAATAACGCTTGAGATTAACGAGGCATTGACGGGACAGACGTTTGAGATTTTAGCGGATGACTTTGCGCCGAAAGGTGAAGGACTCTTGCAGGGGCGGACACCTTCAGACAAGGTAGTAATCTTTGAGGGAGACGAGTCAATTCTCGGCCAGTTCGTCAAAGTGAGAATTACATCTGCTGAGGCGTGGTGCCTTCACGGTGAATTAGCCTGAGAATGTAACCGACATCGAGAGAGTCCGACAGAACGCGGGCTATTTCGTCAAAGGCTGAATCAAGTCCTGCGGGTGTGATGGCTTCATGCCCGCTTTGATTTTCCGCCCCTCTGCGTATGAGGCTGTCCTCTTCAGGAAGATTAACGCCCTTCACGAACGGGACAACTCCCAGCACCCTAACGCCCGTATAATTCTCCGTCCATCTCACAGCGTCAGCAAACAAAGAAATATCCCCCCGGAACATGTTGAAGATTATCCCCTTCACGCGCTCACGGTCATCACCCAATAACGCGAGAGTCCCCGCCACAGCCGCCAAAGCTCCGCCCCGGTCAACATCAGCCACAAGAATCACAGGCACATTTGCTTCACGGGCTATTCTCATGTTGACGATCTCGGAGTGATTCAGGTTGACTTCTGCGGGACTCCCGGCACCCTCGATGATTACGGCCTCGAAATTTCCGGCGATATGCGCGAGAGCCTGACGCACGGCCATGATTCCGGCGGTCTGCGTGAATTTGCGGTAATCAGGATTGGAGTCGGCGTAAATTTTCCCGTTGAGGATGATTTGTGATGAGCGGTCATTCTGCGGCTTGAGGAGAATGGGATTCATGAACGCTTCCGGGGTAAGCCGTGCGGCTTTTGCCTGAATGTATTGCGCGGCGGCTATTTCGAGTCCGTCATGAGTGAGCGCGGAATTGTTGCTCATGTTCTGCGACTTGAACGGGCAGACGTGAAGCCCTTTGTCCGACAGGAGGCGGCATAGCCCCGTTACAATGAAAGTTTTTCCCGCCCCGCTTGATGTTCCCTGTATCATTATTCCGTTCATAGTCTATTCTCCCTTCATGGCCGAGACAAGAATATTATTCTCCTCCGGGTGTCTTGTGGCGACTCGTATATATTTCCCGTCAAGCCCCGCAAAATTCCGCGTGTGCCTCACTGCTATTCCCCTCGTCAGCAAACGCCGTATCATCTCAATATCATCATTCACTTTCACGAGGAAATAATGTACGTCCGAGTCCATCACGGAAAATCCCGCGTCCCTGAGTCCGTCAGCAAACAGCGGAGTATTGACCCGGTAAAATTCTCTCGTTCGCCGCAAAAATTCCCCGTCAGCAAGAAATCTCACCGCTAACTCCTGCGCGAATGCATTGACGCTCCACGAGGGAAGACGCTCTTTCATGGCCGAAATAATATCCCCGTCAGCGATAACATATCCTATCCGCGCCCCCGAAAGGTGAAATATTTTCGTGAGCGACCGCAGTATTATCACGTTCGGAAAATCTATGAGCCTCTCAGGTTTTCCCGTCATCAGGAAATCTATATATGCCTCGTCAATAATGAACAGGGTATCAGGATATTTCATGATTATGCGCGAAAGGTCAGGGATAAATTTTCCCGTCGGGTTATTGGGATTAGTGATAATGACATGGCCGAAATTCCCCGCGTCGTCAAGCGTGAAAATGTCGCCCGCCTTCCTGAATGCCCGCCTGTATTCGGTGTAACACGGCTGTAATATCGCGGTGCTGTCCGGGAATAATTCTGACAGGAGAAATATTGCCTGATTGATTCCGTTCGTGAATAGTATTCTTGACGGGGAAATATTTTCGCGCTCTGAAATGATTTCCCGGAGCTTTACGCATTCGGGGTCAGGGTAATTTGACGCGAGGGACTCAGCCTCAAGACTCATTTCCGGCCATGCAATAATGTTAGTATTAGTGCTGAAGTCGAGAATTTTTGCGGGAATGGGAATATTGAAGGCTCTGTACAGATTTTCGGGGTTAGCTCCGTGCAAAATATCCATGTATCACAGCCCCGTGCGTATCAGCGGAATGACGTTAATCACAGGCTCTTCATACGGGTGAATAGCTTTCACGGCCATGATTATGCGGTCAATGTCAGCAACACGGCATGTTACTTCCGCTTTGATTTCGTCCTCTGTGCTGATTTCGCCCTGAGTCCCGCTGTAGGGGTGAGTCCCAGCAAGAGGCCGCCACGTAGCTTTCACGCGAGAATACGACATGCACGAGTCATAATTCCCGATATGACCCGCTCCGCATTCCCGCAAAGTTTCCTGCAAGAGTCCCAAGTGCGACTCCGGGATAAATATTTCGGCCTTGCAGTATTCCATCACATTAACTGCGAGTAGACCGGGCCGGAGGGCTTGAGGTCGCTTTTCATGAGGAACAATTCATCACAGACCCACGAAATTTTCGGGACTTCACCGAGTTTTCTCAGCAAATTTTCAGGGAGATATGAGTCCTTCAGCCTTGCCAGCGTCAGATGTGCCTGAAACTTTTTCGGCTCACGTTCAATCCCGGCCATGTCGTATAACGTATCATTGACCTTTTTCGACAGAGTGCCGAGTTCCCGCGCTCCTTTGTCCCCTGAGAGCCACAGCACACGGGGCGCGCTCAGGTTCGGGAACGCTCCTATGTACGACAATTCGACCGTGAAAGGCTCAAAATGTTTCAGCGGACTCAATGCGTCAATAACATCCTCCGTAACGGCGCGTGAATTTTCACCCAAGAATTTCAGCGTAATGTGAAACTGTGAGCGGCGAACCCATCGGATTTTAGCCAGCGGGCGAATCTCGGACAGGAAATTTTCGAGAACGTCAGCGGCATTCCCCGGAAGTTTCACCGCCACGAACGAGCGTATAAGCTCCGGCATTCCTATAACACGCTCACGATGTCGTCAAAATTCTTGCGGACATAATGACGGTCAGCGGGCATCGCGTCATCAGCCGGGTAACCCACAGGGAACAGCGCAACAAGGTCATACGCTTTCATTTCGGGGAATAACTCCTTGACTTTCGGAGCGTCAAAATATCCTACCCACGTTGAGCCGAGTCCCTCATTGTGAATCGCGAGCATGATATGAGTCGCAACTATTACCGCGTCAACGTCCTCAAAGTTGCGATTGTCTGATGGCCTGACGAACGCGCCTTCTTCCGTGCCTCCAACAGCGATGACAACGGGAGCATTTTTCATCCACACGAACGGAGCGCAGGACTTTATTTTTTCGAGTGCTGACTCGCTTTTTATGACCCAGATTTTCACGGGCTGTGCGTTTTTGGCGGTAGGTGCAGAGATCCCAGCGTCAAGAATCGCGCGGAGCTTTTCTTCTTCAACGGGCTTGTCGGAAAATTTGCGGCATGAATAACGCGCCTTCACTAACTCTGAATACGTCATAATTTTTCGTTCTCCTTTGATGATATAATGCAAGTCTATCACACAGTTAATTTATATCAGAGGGAAAATTTACACATGCTGAAAAGTGATTCACAATCCGACTTAATACCCTCAATGTTTGTTTCAACGGCTGTAGCTATGATCTTCACACAGCTTGCCGGGTATGTTGCAGTTCTTATTGACGGAATAATCACAAGCAGGGCTTTAGGGTATCTGGCATACTCGGCAATATCTCTTCTCGTTCCCTTCAACGGCGTAATACTCCTCGTAAGCATGGGAATTTCAGCGGGCGTAAATGTCGTATGCTCTCAGGCTGTAGGGCGCGGCGAAAAGGACAAAGCTCATTCCGCTTTCACTGTCGGTGTTATTGCGGTGATTGTTTCTGCGCTGCTTCTTGTCATTGCGTGCGTGTTATGGCCGTCTGAGCTTTTCAGAATCTGCGGAATAACAGAAACTTCACACCCCGAAATCTATTCGCACATGGCCGGTTACCTTAAAGGCTACATGCCCGGAATACTTTTCCATATGATGATACAGATTCTCGGCCCTGTAATAGTTATTGACAGCGGCAAGGCGTTATTCACATCGTCGTCATTCTTTTTTGCGGGCGCGGATATTGCCGGGGATTTGCTGAATGCGTATGTCTTTCACGGCGGCACTTTCGGAATGGGACTCGCTACGTCAGCTTCATACTTTCTTCAGTTCTTGATGCTTATGACTCACTTCATGAAGAACACCTCTTACTTCAGGATTTCGCTGAAAGGCTTCGAGTCTTCACAGCTCACGGAAATGATGAAGGCCGCTTCACCTATGTTAGTGCTTAAACTTGCTACGGCGTTAAGGGATTTGGCCGTCAACAGAATCAATCTCAGCGTTGCACTTTCAGCGGCGGCGATTGCGGCGAGGGGTATACAGAACGATTTGAACACCGTGCTTTTCTGCATAGGAATCGGAATCGGGAATGCCGTTATCATAATGGCAGGAATGTTTTTCGGAGCCAATGACCGCCGGGGAATGAACCGCCTTTTCTCATGCACTGTGAAAATGTCTGTCATCATTGCCGGTACTGCAGGTGTGATTTCGTATTTCTTTGCTGAATGGATTGCTGAGTGTTTCACGTCTGATCCTGAAGTCATAAATTTTGCGGCATTCAGCATAAAGTGCATGGCATTGGGGCTTGTGCCTGATACCTTGTCGGTTGTGTATCAGCGTTACCTGCAGGGAATCAATGAGCGCGGGCTTGTAAATTTCCTGAGTTTTGCTGACAGATTTTTTATCCCTGTGGCAGCTGCTTACGTTATGGGAATTTATTTCGGCTCAAAAGGCATAATGGCTTCAATTGCTGCCGGAAAAATTATTCTCATCATTTTTATTGCGGTTACAATTTTAGTGCGTACAGGCTCACTCAGAAATTTCATGTTCCTTCCTAAAAATTTCGGCGGAACAAACGCGGATAACATTTACTCTTCGATAACTTCACAGTGCGATGTCATGAGAGAATGCAAGAGGGCTGAAATATTTTGCCAGGCTCACGGAGTCAGCGCGAAGGACGCAAAATTGATGGCGCTGTTCGTTGAAGAGACAGCCGGGAATATTATTGCTCACGGGAAACCGAAACGCTTTCACAGACTCAGGGCAGATTACCGGCTCTCATACAGCGATGGGAAAATCTGCATGACATTGCGCGACTGCTGCAGACATTTTGACCCTTCAGCATTCTACGAGGCGCACAAAGACGAGTCAGCCGGAAAAATATCAGGAATAAAAATTGTGATGGGACTCGCTGATGATGTAAGATACTTCAATGCTTTCAGCAGCAATAACATAATGATATATATTGATACGTCTAAAGGAGGATTTAATTGTGAAAATTTACATTAACACATGCGTATTGCCGCGTTGTAGATTGGAGACGGCGAAAATTTACCGCGAGGCATTCGGGGATAAAGTCTGCTTTGAAATTCTGCCGATGTTTGACCTGCCGAATTTCGAGTCAAATCTTGAGGCAAATATTGATTTCCTGCGTGAAGGGTCTGTGAGTTTTCATGAGCCTGTGTTCTGCGTTGAGCATTCAGCACCCAAAGGAAGCCCCAAATATGAAGAGACAATGCGGCACATTATGCTGACGAAAAAATTTGCCGACATACTTCACCCCGTCCACATTGTCTATCACCTTAATAACTGCAAAGTTACCCCCGAAACAAAAGGCTCAATGCTGAAAACTTCCCTCGAAAATTTAGAGGAGATACGCGAAATATTTTCCGGCGTTCAGATTGTCATCGAAAATGTCGGAACTGAAGTAAAGGGCGACAGGCTGTTAGATCAGGAAGAATTTACAGCTTTGTGCAGGGAGAAAAATTTTGACGTGTTAATAGATGTCGGACACGCAAACGCAAATTCATGGGACATTCGCAGGCTCATTCACGATTTGCGGACTCAGATTCGCGCGTACCATCTCCACAACAATGACGGAGTTCACGATCTTCACAACCGGCTCAATGACGGAACGATAAACTTTGCGGAGCTTATGCCTTATATCCGCAGCGAGACTCCTGACGCGAGACTCATAATCGAGTACATAAGGCCGGAATATCACGGTCAGCCGCTGACGGAAGACATAGAGACATTATGCCGTACGATATGACGGAAAAACTCCTGGCGTATATTTTCTCGAACATGGCCGATGCCATGTGCATAACCGCCAAGAACGGAGAAATACATTACACCAGCAAGAGCGCGGAAAAACTTTTCGGGTTCGGCGAATCTTCAGCAGGCTGCAAAATCTGGGAAGTTATCCCCTTCACCGAGAGGAACGACAAACTGATACAGCTTTTCATTGACGCTGTGAAAATGCAGAGGGATATACATTCTTTTGCTGACTACGAGAACAACGCCGGGAAAATTTTCAGGCTTCACATCAGCATGTCATACATGAAAGGCGAGGGCGGAATATTCGTTATTATCGCGACGGATTTGACCGAGTTTTTGCGGATAAATTCGGCGTTTGAGCGTTACACATCACCGGAAATAGCAAAATACGTACTCCGCACACCTGAAGGCGAGAAGCAGGGCGGAAAATTGAAGGACGTTACTATTCTCATGAGCGACTTGCGGGGCTTCACGGCATTAAGCACAAAACTTTCAGCCGATACCCTGATAACGATACTCAATCACTATTTTGAGAAAATGATTGCGGTGATTGAACGCTGGAAAGGAACTATGATTGAGTTTCTCGGCGATGGAATATTTGTTGTGTTCGGCGCGCCCAATGATGACGAGAATCACGCGGATCACGCTGTATCTTGTGCTGTCGAAATGCAGGACGCTATGAAGTCCGTAAACGAATGGAACGCGGAAAATAATTATCCCCTGCTTGAGATGGGAATCGGGATTAATTCCGGGCCTGCTGTTGTCGGGAATATAGGTTCAGCCCAGAAAATGAAGTACGGCTGCATAGGTGAGACAGTGAATCTTGCGGGAAGGGTTGAGACTTTCACGGTCGGAGGACAGATATACATCTCGGAGCGTACAAAGGAAAAAATCACGGAGAATCTTTTCACGTCAGACGAACAAAGTTTCATGCCTAAAGGAGCAGCGAGTCCCATGAAAATTTTTGCGGTTGACGGGATCGGGGACATTCACATTTTACACAGGGATTATGTGATGAAAGATGTTGCGCGCAAGTGTGAAGTAAAATTCTCAGTGATTGCGGGAAAAATTGTTGACGGGGAAAAATATTCCGGCCATGTCGTGAAAATTTCAGATGATGAACGCTACGCAGTGATTGAGACTGACGCAAAAATTGAGGCCATGCAGAATTTGCTGATTGATATCGGCGGGAGTCTTTACGCAAAAATTCTCAGCAAAGACGGCGAACAGGTTACAGTTTGCTTCACGTCAAAGCCTGACTGTTTCGGTGAATGGGTAAAATCCCTGTGAATGACAGCAAAAAAACGGCCTCCCCCTGAAGAGAGAGACCGCCGAAAATTTTTCCGTGTTACGCCGCTATTCTTTCGCCCATTCGGATCCCTTGAAGGCTTCCGCGAATGGGTTGTACTCTAACGCTTCTCCGTCATCCTCGTAGCCGCTGGACTCCTTGAAGCCGCGTGAGCGTCCTCCCTTCCTGCGCTCCCTGCGGTCGGGGCGTTCTCCTTTGGCCTCAGGCTTTCCGGGTTCGCGCTCCTCACGTACGGGTTCGGGTTCGGGTTCGGGGACTGGCTCAAGTGCGCTGAGTGAGAGTCTCATTCTCCGCTGTTCGGGGCTGACCTCAAGCACACGCGCTGTAACCTCTTGCCCTTCCTGCAGAACGTCCGCGGGCTTCTCGACTCTCTTCCGGCTTAACTGCGAAATGTGAATGAGTGCCTCGACTCCCTCTTCAACCTCAACGAACGCGCCGAAATCAGCAAGGCGCACAACTTTGACCGTGATGTCCTGCCCGGGAAGATATTTCTTGTCGATCTCGTTCCACGGGTCATTGAGCTGTTTGCAGCCGAGGCTGATGCGCTTTTTCTCCATGTCGACATCAAGCACGAGAACTTCAAGCTCCTGCCCCCGTTTGAGAACATCGCGGGGCTTCTTGATTCTTGCCCATGAAATATCGCCCACGTGAACGAGTCCCTCAATGCCCGGCTCAATCTCAACGAACGCGCCGAAATCTGTCAGGTTCGTTACAGTCCCCTTCATCACGTCGCCCTTGTGGACTCTCTGGTCTACTGTGTCCCAAGGATCGCCGGCTACCTGCTTTATGCTCAGTGAAATTCTGTCTGTGGCGCGGTCAATCCCGATAACCTTCACCGTAACTTTGTCGCCCTTCTTGAACATCTCTTTGAGCTTGAACGAACGCTTCCACGTGATTTCCGTGAGGTGAACAAGGCCGTCCATCTCGCCGAGATTCACGAAAACGCCGAAATCTGTCAGGCTTGAGACTTCACCCTCTAGCGTGTCGCCCTCGTGGACTCTCTCGTAGAATTTTGCTTTGCGCTCATTCTCGGCTTCCTCAAGAAGTACCCTGCGCGAGAACACAAGCCTGTGCTTTCTCTTGTCGTGGTCAAGAACTTTCACCGTAAGAGTCTGCCCGACAAAATTCTGCGGGTTCGCGCCCCTTCCGGCTAATGTGAGCTGTGATACAGGTATGAATCCCTCAAGACCCATAGCATTCACCATGAGGCCGCCTTTCACACGGCTGACTCCCTTCACATCAATAACGGGATTCGCCCTCAATGCCGCGTCAAGTGCTTCCCATCTCCTGTCGAACTCGTGCCGCCAGCGTGAAAGCAGTAACTGCGCGTCATCCCCGTCCCGGACACTGACAACTTCAACCTCAATGACATCGCCGGGCTTAGGCTCTGAGCCTTCCTCCTCGATTAGTGCGTGGTTAGTGTATTCCCTCATGGGCAATAACCCCTCGCACTTGAATCCGACATCAACGAGGAATCCGGCATCGTTCCTGTTTATGACGGTGCCTTTACGGATTTCGCCCTTGCGGAGGTGAACATTGTCGCCGTACTGGTCTAACGCTTCCTGCATTGTTTCAGGCTCGTGGGACTGCGCTTCTGTTGCCGGGACTGTTTCCGGTGCTGTCTGTGCCGCTTCTGCTGACGGTGTTTCTGTTACGGGTGCTTCTGTTGCTTCTGTTGTTGCTTCCTGCATAACTTCCTGCTGATTCTCCATAAGTGAATCAATCCCCCTGTAAATCCTGCTTTGCCGCAATAATTTTTGTGATTTTATCGATAAGCCATTCGGGTGTGCTTGCACCCGCAGCAATACCAACCATATTTTTGCCGTTGAACCATTCCGAATTTGCTTCTATGTCGTTCTCATCCTCAGCCCACAGGACATTAACGCCCTCGGATTCGAGTATGTCGCGCAACTTTCCTGTGTTCGCGCTAGATTTTCCGCCAATAAGCACAACGCCGTCAAGATTGTTATTCCGCACAAGATTCCGGGCGGCCTCCTGACGCTGTGCCGTAGCCTTGCAGATAGTGTTGCAGACTCTAAGCTCTGACGATTTCCCGACAAGAATCCCGGCGACACGTTCGAGTCTTTCCTCGCGCTGTGTTGTCTGTGAAATGAGTGCTGTTTTTGCGTGAAACTGAATCCGCGATGCTTCGTCCTCATTTGCTACAACTTCCGCAGTTTTGTTGTCTGCTACATGGCCGATTATGCCGCGTATTTCGGGGTGATTTCTGTCGCCCAATAAGACAACATGATACCCTTCGCGTGATAACTGTGCTGCTTTCTCCTGGGCTTTTCTGACAAATGGGCAAGTCATATCCTCGACATTAACGCCCCTTGCTTTAAGCCTCTCTGTAACTTCAAGCGGCTCACCGTGAGCGCGGATTAAGACCTTTGCGCCGTCAGGAATCTGCGAGTCATTGTCCGCGACTCTGAGTCCGAGCGATTCGAGTCTTGAGACTTCCTGCGGGTTATGTATCGGGAGTCCTATCGTCCATACTTCCGGCTCATGTCTGAGGGCTTCCGAAATAGCGTCAACCGCCCTTTTCACGCCGAAACAGAATCCGGCATGTTCGGCCTTGATTATCATTATGATGATGCCTCTTTGTGTATGTGTCTGTTTATCGTGTCTATGATTTCTTCCTCGTGATTAGATTCGGACATGTCGAACCACACAGCCGGCGAAAATTTTTTGAACCATGTCTGCTGGCGGCGGCAGAATGCTTTTGTCCGTGATATTGATATTTCTAGGGCGTTATCGAGCGTGATTTTTCCCCTGTGATAGTCTATTAGCTCCTTGTAGCCGAGTCCCTTCAGCGGGTTGTATCTGTCATCAAATCCGTGCTTCATGAGCCATTCGACTTCCGCCGGAAAATCTGATGAGTATTCCTGCTCCAAACGAATCTCAATCCGCCTGAATAATTCCTCCCTAGGACGCGACAGCCCTATGTACAGAATATCGAATCCGTAATCGCGTTTTTCCCCTCCGCTGTAAATCTGTGATGGAGCCTTCCCGGTAAGCTCGAAAATCTCAAGTGCCCGCGTAACCCTCTGAATGTCGTTCTTGTGGAGACGCTGTGCCGTGTCGGGGTCAACTTCAGCAAGCCTCATGTGCAGTAATTCCGCCCCCTGCGAGTTTGCGAGGGCCTCATACTTTCCGCGAACGTCAGAATCAGACGGCAGGTCAGTATTCAGTGAGGCGTGAAAAAGCGCGTTGTAGTAGAACGGAGTCCCTCCGACAAAAAGCGGGATTCTATTGCGGGATAATATTCTCCGGGCGGCCTGTGATGCTTTGTCTGCGAAATCTGAGACGGTAAATTTTTCGTCCGGGTCTGCGATGTCGATCATGTGATGAGGAATTTCACGGCGCAACGAGGCTGATACTTTATCCGTACCCGCGTCCATATAGCGATACACTTGGCGTGAATCTACAGAAATTATTTCAGCGTTTAATTTCTCTGCGGCGGATAAGCTAAGTGCCGTTTTTCCTACGGCTGTAGCTCCGATAAAAGCAACCGCGGGCTGCCTGTTCATGAAAATCGCAAGACCTCATTTAATGAAACGTGATGAAAAACAAAGTGAAGTGAATTATAACACAATATGAAAAATTGCAAGGGTATAATAATCAAAATTCATCCCGAAAAAAATTCAGGAAGGTTATATTGACATGAAGAGAAAATATCCCCCGCTTGAAGTCGTCGCGCCTGTGATGTTTGCGCTTGTGTTTGTTGTTACGCTGATATATTCGCGCTTTGAGCCTCATGTTGATGATGTTGACGCGGAATACGTGAAGGAGTTTTCCGGGAAGCCCGGCTATATTCTCGTTGACGCACGCCCTGAAGAGTCATACATGGGAAAGTCGCCCCGCCCCGGAGTCCCCGGAGGCCACATTCCCGGAGCCATCAATTTCCCGATAGAACACCTAAGCGGAAGGACTCAGATTGTCGCGGCGTTGTTGGCCAAAGAAGGAATCACTAAGGACAAGACGGTGATACTTTACTGCAACACGGGCGTATTGTCCGGGAGAATGGCGGATCAGCTGGTAACGCGGTTCAATTTTTCGTCAGCAAGAGTCAAAAACTACAGGGGCAGCACGGTCGAATGGGTGAAAGACCCGGACAATATATTACTGCCTGAAGATCATGAGACGGGATTTCTTAATGATGTGGACTCTGAGGCGTTCAGGGGAAAATAATTGCCTTCAGGTGTGATAATAATTGCAGGAGATGAAATAATTGACAGTACCAATATTAGACTTGTCGCGGTCATTCGGTGAAATAAAGCCTGATGTATTCGCGGCGATGGAAAGAATATTTGACGCTCAGAGCTTCATACTTGGGCAGGAAGTGAAAACGTTTGAGTCTCACTGCGACTCATATCTTGATGTCCCGGAAAATTCCTGCGTAGGGTGTGCCTCCGGGACTGACGCTCTTTTGCTTGCGCTGATGTCGTGCGACATTAAGCCGGGGGACGAGGTAATCACGACTCCTTTCACGTTCTTTGCGACTTCCGGGACGGTTGCCAGGCTCGGAGCTGTTCCCGTTTTCGCTGACGTTGACCCGCAGACCTACAATATCAATATCGAGCAGGCCATGACGAAAATCACGGAGCGGACGAAAATATTTCTCCCCGTTCACCTTTTCGGGCAGATGGCACCGATTGAGGGCGTAATCTCGGATCTTCACGAACGCAATATACTCACGGTAGAGGACACCGCGCAGGCATTCGGGGCGACTCGTTCTGCTGACGGGAAAATTCTGCGGGCGGGGACTGTCGGTGATGTCGGGTGCTTCTCGTTCTTCCCGACAAAGAATCTCGGCGGGTGCGGCGACGGCGGAATGGTTGTAACACGCGACAAGGATAGGGCAGAGCGTCTCAGGCGGCTTCGTGTTCACGGCTCCGGGGCAACGTACTATCATGACGAAATCGGCATAAATTCCCGGCTTGACGCGATACAGGCGGCTATCCTCGACGTAAAGCTGAAACATCTTGAGGCGTGGAACGAGGAGCGCAGGAAGGCCGCTGACTATTATCGGCTTCTGTTCAAGTCCAACGACCTGAACGAATTTATCACAGCCCCCGCCGAGCTTGACGGGAATTATCACATCTATCATCAGTATGTTGTGCGTGTGAGTGAAAAGCGCGATGAGCTTATGCAGTATCTTAACGCTGAGGGATTCGCCGTGAGGGTGTATTATCCTTTACCGCTGCACCTTCAGCCGTGCTTCTCGTACTTGGGCTACAAGGCCGGGGATTTCCCTGTGAGCGAGCAATTGTCGCGTGAGGTTCTAGCCTTGCCGATTTTTCCGGGACTGAAGGCGGACGAACAAGAGTCATTAGTCGCGGCCATGAGAAAATTTTTCAGGAAGTAAAACGAGTCCTCCCTCAGAAATTCCGGGGGAGGATTTTTTTGCGCGTTATTCTGCGTGAAGTGTGAAGAGTGAAATTTCTGACGGGTCAAATAATCTCATCGGGAAGCCGTCCCACTGTGATGTACCCGAGCTGACGTATAACTTCATGCCGTCAATGTCGTACCATCCCCGGACAAATCCGCCGTTTACCCTCCGCACTAGCTGAAAGACTACGGGAATTTGCCCGCCGTGTGTGTGTCCTGAGACCTGAAGCGAGACTCCTAATTTTGCGTTGTCGTGTGCGAATCTGGGCTGATGATCCATCAATATCACCGGGACATTCGCGGGGGAGTCTTTCAGAGCGCGGGGTGTGTCGTGATTTCCGCTCGTAGGGTCATTGACTCCGGCTATGACGAGCTGAGAGTCCCCGGAAGTGATTGTTACGTGTTCATTGTCGAGAAACTTTATGCCGAATCCCGTGAGAGTCTCAAGCCATCCCCGCAGGTCATAATAATATTCGTGATTGCCCGTAACGGCGTACACTCCGAATTTTGCGCGGAGATTGGCGAGCGGTTCGAGGTCATATTTTCGGTCTTTCACATGGCCGTCAACAAAATCTCCCGGAATCAATATAACGTCCGGGCTTAGGGCGTTTACGCGGTCAACAACGCTTTCAACAAATGGCCGTCTGTTTACTGACCCTGCATGAATATCAACGATCATTGCGACTCTGAGTCCGTCAAAACTTTTCGCGAGGCCGGGAATTTTCACATCATGGCGAATCACGTCCGGGACTCTCGTTCCCTGATACACGCCGTAAACTGTAGACACTGCCGCGAGGATTAATACTGTCAGTGAGGCATAATGCGCTGGGAATTTAGCGTGAAGGAACACCCGCCAAAGTACTTGGGCTATGTCTTTCACGATAAGCATTATCGCCGCCGTAATCATGAAGCTGAACATGGCCGAAAGGAGGAGGGCGATATTTCTAGTGAGTTCGGGAATCGTGAAGCCTGAAGGAGTCATTCTCATGATGAGCATTTTAGCAGGGCCGGAAAGTATAAGCAGTATGAGAAATATTTTCACGAGCCACGAAAAGCGCAGGGGGAATATCATGCTGAGGATGTCATAAAGGCATATCAGGCAGGGGACTAACATAAATGGACTGAACATAAATTTTTGCTCCTGTAATTTTTGCGGGAATTATACAGGGTAAATCCGGCTTCAAGCAAAGAAATCCCCGCCCGGAGTTTTTTTCACAGGCAGGGAAAACACAGCTTCCTATTTCATTTTTCTCCATGAGTGCATACCGCCGTACCTGCACTGTGAGAACGAGTACACAAAATCAAGTCTCGGATCCGCGCCCTTGAACCAGAATTCCCCGCACCTCGCGCACCTGTAAACTATGACATTCTTCCCGCTTCCCGCTTTTCTCTTCTTTGAGGATGACTTCTTCCGTGCCTTTCTTTTCGCTTTCTTTCCGGCGGCGGCAAAGGAAGGTTCAGAAAAATGGAGAAGGTCAGCAATTGGAGTCATTGCCACACTTACAGCAAGAATAAATACAGTTACGAGCCTGAAAAATAATCCGCGCTTCATATATTTTTCCCCCTTTATGGCTTCTGACGGCCAAAAAAATATCGTTCTGCCCGGAATATTACACAGACAGAACGACACATTAGGGTACTTTTGCTTTGTCTTACGCTGACTTTGTTACGCTGATTTCTCCATCACTGTAACTTTTTCGCCGACATTGATACATTTTGCCGGGCAGACTTTCGCGCAGAGTCCACACTTCACGCACTTGTCCTGATTGATGACCGCCAAATCATTCACGATGTCGATAGCTTCCTTCGGGCATTTCTTAGCGCATAACGTACAGCCGATACACCCAGCACTGCAGACGCTCTTCACCGCCGGGCCTTTCCAGTGTGAATTACACGCCACAATCACATCAGCAGTCGCAGGAACAAGCGTAATGACTCCTTTCGGGCAATGCTCAACACACGCACCGCACCCGACACATTTCGACACGTCAACTTTCGGCAGACCGTCAGCCCCCATCGACAGCGCACCGAACTGGCACACGCTAACGCACGTTCCCAGCCCAATGCACCCGAACGGACACGCATTCGGAGACCCGCCCGGAATTACAGCCGCGCTCTTGCAGTCCTTTATTCCCTCATAAATTAATTGACGCGGTGAAGCCTCACACGTTCCCTTGCACTTGACGAATGCCCGCATAGGCACCGATGCTCCCGCCTCGACTCCCATAACCTGCGCGATAATCTCAGCAACCTTTGAGCCTCCTACGCTGCATTTGTTGACAGGCGCGCCGTCATTCACGACTCCCGCCGCGTAGCCGTCGCACCCGGGATAGCCGCAGCCACCGCAGTTAGCACCCGGAAGAGCCGCACGGATGAGGCCGATTCTTTCGTCCTGATGTACGCGGAATACTATTGACGCAATCGCCAGCAGTACGCCGAAAATACCGCCCATTATCCCCATCAAAGCAAGGGGAGTTATCATTGTGTGCATTATGTCCATATTTACCCCTCCTCCTTACTTTATTATTCCCGTGAAGCCCATGAAGGCAATCGACATTAACCCCGCTGTGATTAACGCCATCGGAAGTCCCTGCAAGCTGTCCGGGATTCCGTCATTGTCTTCAATCCTTTCACGTATTCCGGCCATGAGAGAAATTGCCAGCAGGAAGCCCAATGACGAACCGAGCGCATTAACGAGAGCCGCCGCCAGTCCGTAGCCCTCATTCATATTCAGGACTGCCACGCCGAGAACAGCGCAGTTTGTTGTGATTAACGGCAGGAAGATTCCCAGCGACTTATACAGCGCGGGATTCAGCTTCTTCAATGCAAGCTCCACGAACTGAACTAACGCCGCAATTACGAGAATGAATGACAGCGTGTAGAGGTACTCAAGATGTAACGGCACTAATAAATAGTTGTACGTTATCCACGTCATGAGGGACGCAAGCATTATGACGAATACGACAGCCGCGCCCATTCCCTGAGCGGTTTTGAGCTTTGAGCTTACTCCCATGAACGGACAGCAGCCCAAGAATCGCGACAGCAAAATATTATGCACAAATATCGAGCTGACAAAGAGCAGGAATAATTCTGTGAGTGTCATTTACTGTTTCGCCTCCCTTAGCCCTTTAACCCTTCCGGCTCAAGCGAGCCACCTTCCCTTGACAGGGACGGCATTTCCTCTCTCCTGCAAAGGGGAGATGTCTGACCATCAGACAGAGGGTTTTCCTTGTTGCAGAATTTCGCCATCACGCAAGCCCCGCAGCCCATCGGCCTAGCCTCAGCAGGAGTCGCACCGAGTCCCCTTATTTTCGCGGCTCTTGCCTGAATCGCCCTGAACGCACCCATGCAGCAGCCAAGAACGATAAATCCCCCCGGCGCAAGCACAATCAGTAACGCAGGCTCAAAGCTCACTACAGGATTTCCGAGCAGAGTCCCGGCTCCGAAAACTTCACGGATTGCACCGAGAAACATTAGCGCGATCGTGAAGCCGAGTCCCATTCCGATTCCGTCAAGCGCAGAAGCAAAGACTCCGTTTTTTGACGCGAAAGCCTCAGCGCGTGCGAGAATGATACAGTTGACGACAATCAGCGGAATGAATATGCCCAGCGATTTATTCAGCTCCGGCGCAAATCCCTTCATCATGAACTCAATCACCGTAACAAACCCCGCAATGACGACAATAAATATCGGTATCCTGACCTCATCCGGGACTATCTTCCGCAGAAGTGAGATGACTATATTTGACGCAACAAGAACGAATGTAGCGGCGATTCCCATTCCGAGACCGTTGGCGACGCTTGTTGTTACCGCGAGAGTCGGACAAAGCCCAATGCACTGCACGAACGTGGGATTTTCCGACAGTATTCCGTTTGTGATGATTCTGAATTTTCCCTGGCTCAACTCTATTCAGCCCCCTTCAGATTCTTGCTCCAGTAATCGACAGCACCATTCACGCCGCTGATTACCGCGTTTGATGTTATTGTCGCTCCTGATATTGCTGATATTTCGTCAGGATTTGACGCTCCGCCCTTAACGACTTTGAGCGGGAACGATGATTTTTCCGCAAACTGCCCGTAAAATTCCGGCTCTGTTGACTTTGCGCCGAGTCCGGGAGTCTCAGAGTGATTCAAAATGTTGATGGCCTTCACAGTTCCGTCTTTCGTGATTCCGACAACGAATCCGATCTGCCCTCCGTAACCCTTTGAGCTTACCGAGACGCACCAGCCTACAACGCCTGACTCATCGCTTGCCTTAACGACTCCTGTAACAAAATCGTCCGGCTTGACTTCTGAGTCCTCGAAAGTTTTTCCGGCGGGCATTATTATTTTGTAGGCTTCATTCCTCGCGGCTATTTCGGCCTGAAGTATTGCCTTGCTGGTAACGTTCTCGACAAGTCCGAGTATTATTCCTGTTACTGCTGTTACCGCGAAAAGAGTCCCCCCTAAGTGAAGGGCTTTCCTTAATGCGTCATGAAACGATACGGAATCATTTGCCGCTTCTTTTACTGCTTCTGACATTATGATTTGCCCCCCATCCTCTTGAAGAAATTACTTTTCGGCGCGCCCAGTGTCCGAGGCTCTGTATACTTGTCGATTAACGGTACTGCAATGTTCATGATGAGAATCGAGAACGATACGCCTTCAGGGTAGCCGCCCCATGTCCTGATTAACGCTGTAAGAAGCCCGCAGCCGAACGCGTAAATGTACTGCCCTTTCTCCGTCATCGGTGATGTAGTGTAGTCAGTTGCCATGAAGATAGCACCGAGAAGGAGTCCGCCCGTCAGAATTTCGTGAACGGGGAACATTCCCCCGCCGTGATTGAAGAGTGCCGACAATATAGCTGTAGTCAGTATGTAGGTCAGGGGGATACGCGCAGAGATTACGCCCTCCCAGACGAGATAAGCCCCGCCGAGTATGAGAAGTATTGCGCTAGTCTCGCCGATACAGCCGCCCATGTCGCCGGAAATTAGGCTCCACCATGAGAGATTAGCGGGCATTGTTCCGGCCTTCATTGCCGCAAGAGGAGTCGCCCCTGAGATTCCCTGCACTGTCCATGTAGTCATAGCTGTTGGCCATGAGATTAGCATCATTGCACGCGCGGCTAACGCAGGGTTGACGATGTTGCAGCCTATTCCGCCGTAAAACTGTTTCACGATAATTATCGCGAACACTGAGCCGCAAACCGCCATCCAAATTGGAATCGTAGGGGGAAGGTTATACGCTAACAATAATCCCGTAACAACTGCTGAAAGATCCCCGGTAGTGTCCTTCCTGTGCATGATAAATTTCTGCCAGCACCATTCGCAAAGGACGCACGCCGCAATACACGCGATAATCACGAGAAGCGAACGGAAGCCAAGAAGGTACACTCCCATAATCCCGGCGGGCACGAGCGAATATATGACCATGCCCATAATTTTCTGTGTGCTGAAATCGGAGTGAACATGCGGTGATGATGATACTGTGAGTTTTGTTGACATGACTATTTCGCCTCCTGTTTCGCTTTTGCCTGAGCCGCCGCTTTTCTCCGTGCGAGATTTACCGCCGCTTTACCCTCTTTGCACGTCTGAGTCAGATGTCTTGACGCAGGGCAGGAATACGAGCAGCACCCGCACTCAATGCAATTCATACCGTTATACGCCTCGAATGACTCATAGTCGCGTTTCCTCACAAGCTGGTCTAAATATGTCGGGTTAAGGTGCATGGGACAAGCCTCGATACATTTCCCGCAGCGAATACAGGCTGACTCCTCGGCGATATAGGCGAGTTTCTTTGTGAGGGCTAAAATTCCCGATGTGCCTTTGACGACAGGGACATCAACCGAGCGCATAGCGAGTCCCATCATCGGCCCGCCCGCAAGAATCTTCACAGGCTCATCACTGAATCCCCCGCAGAAGTTCACAAGCTCACGGACTGAAATCCCTAACGGAACCTGCACATTTTTCGGCTCACATACAGCATCGCCGGTTACGGAGATTACGCGCTCTGTTACCGGCTCTCCGTCCTCAATGGCCTTGCAGATGTGCCACGTTGTGCGGGTGTTGAGGATGATACAGCCGACATCAGCGGGCAGAGCAGGCACTAACGGAATTTCCTGGCCTGTTACTGACCATATGAGCATTTTTTCCGCGCCCTGCGGATATTTGACGGTGTGAGGCATGACGGAAATACGCGGGTTCTTGTTGCGGGCTGTCATTGTCGCGATTGCTTCGGGCTTGTTGTTCTCAATGGCAATGACTCCGGCGGCCTCCGGGAAAATCTCAAGCACATAGCCCAGCCCCCGTATAATCTCGTCAGGACTCTCAATCATTAGCCTGTTGTCGCAGGACAAATACGGCTCACACTCCGCGGCGTTTACGATTATCCATTTGATTACGCGGTCTTTCGGCGGTGAAAGTTTGACGTGAGTCGGGAAACATGCTCCGCCCATGCCGACAATGCCCGCCGAGCGAATCAGCTTCACATACTCGGACGGCTGCGGCTTGTGTCCGAACTCCTCAAGCAGGGACGGTGCTTTCTCGTATTTTCCGTCGCTCTCGATGACTATGCACGGGTCAACGCTTCCGGCTATCGTCATTCGCGGGGCGACTTCCTTCACCGTTCCCGATACCCCTGAGAAAATCGGGGCTGATACGAACGCTTCAGAGTCGGCGATTTTTTGTCCTGCAAGAACGTGATCGCCCTTCTTCACGAGAGACGAACACGGCGCACCGATATGCTGGGACAGCGGATAAACGAACTCACGCGAATCAGTCGGCCTCAAAATTTCTATGGCTTTGTTCTCCGTGAGTGCTTTGCCTTCAGGGGGATGCACTCCCCCTAAGAATGTAGGCAGGTTCATCGTGTAACAAACACTCCCCTCAATAATTTATGGAATGAACGTATTATAGCGTAACAGCGGGAAAATTTTTGCCGTCGTGAAGAATATCAAAGCTCCAAAATTTTTGACAGAAGAAATTTTGCTTGTTGTGTTATAAAATTCGGGCAAAATATTATGCAAAAGCGGGATGATTTGAGATTGAATACAAAATCAGTATTGGCATCTTACGCGACCTTCAAAGAATTGTACAAGTCAAAAAAGTACAAAAGCCCTTATCAGATTCTTTCGGAGTTTATCAGATATGTTATTGCTTCAAGACATCTGCCTTCTTTTACGTCTACCAAAATTCAGGATTTGCTGACGGAGGAATTTGGTTTTCATCTTCCTGTAGCTGTAATCAGAACCGCGCTCCGAAACATAGATGAAGTAGGGCTTGAGCATCAGGAGTATACGCTCAAACAAAATGATGTTGACAGCAACGCATATTTCTTGGCGGCACAGCAAAAATCAGAGGATCATAGAGTGAGCTTAATGGATGCTCTTACCAAGTTTATAAAGCTGAAAGATGTAGTTCTTGATGAAGGCAGGCTTGAACAGGAACTTATAGCTTTTGTGCTTAATGAGGACGGGAGCGAGCAATATCAGAAAGTCATAGGCGAGTTTATTCTAAGCAACAAGGATAATCCCGGAATAACAGATGCTTTGTCTACAATTCAGGAAGGAAGCATATTGTACACTGGCCTGACATATAATATTTCTGAGCTGGGCAGCTTGAAAACTCATCTGACATTATTTCTCGACACAGAAATTTTATTTGACATTGCCGGGCTGAATGGTGAGCTGTACAGAATTTTAGCTGATGATTTCCTGAAACTTGTTGATTCTGCAAACCGCGGAGGAAAGTTAATAACGTTGCGATATTTCTCGGACGCGGCTGTAGATATTGACAGTTATTATCGGCAGGCCGAAAAAGTTCTTGAAGGAAAAGGCGAAGTGCCGCTCAATCACGCTATGAGGGAGATTATCAAAGGCTGCAAAGATATTTCTGACATAGCGGACAAAAAAACAGACTTATACAGAAAAATTCAAACAGACTGCGGCATCAGGGAAGATGACAAGAAAAATTACTATGGAGCTTGTGATCATCCGTATAATCTTGAAGCGGAAACTATACAGGGTTTCCCTTATACAGACCCTGCTAATTCGGAAGGATTTCGGTTCTGCAGCCATATTAATGTTCTCAGAAAAGGAGAAGAAACAACTGATTTTTTCTCTTCAAAATTTCTGTTTGTTACTGAGACAAGAAGAGTCCTTGAAATCTCAAGAGCAATTGCTGAACAGAGACGCAATACAGCCACCGGAGAAATATACTGTGGTTATGCAGTAAGTCTCAGCAGAATCACAAATCTTCTTTGGTACAAAATGAACCGGGGCTTCGGCTCGGCAGATTTTCCGCAAAATCTTGACGCTGTAATAAAAGCTAGGATTATTTTGTCCGGGTATATTTCCCAAGGTGTCAAAATAACATATGAGGAGATAAAAGAGAAATATAAAAAAGGTGAATTAAGCCAAGAACAAGCCGCGGCTTACATAGTTACTTTGAAGGGGAAATCAGCCCTGCCAGAGGAGCTTGATTCTGATAATGTCGAGGATAATTTAGATTTCAGCGAGGAATACTTCAAGAGATTCGCGGAAACAATATCTCTCAATGAACAACATCTAAAGGATAAAGATGATGCCATAAAGGTACTCTCAGGAAGCGTCAGAGATCTGGAAGAGAAGTTATCGCAGGCAAATGAGGACAATCAGCAGAAAAATCAGCAAATAGATGATTTAACCGAAAGAATCAAGGCACTGGAGAGCAGGGAAGCCGAGAAAGTTTACAGAAAAAAGGTTATTGTCAGCCGCATGATTCTGGCCTGCTCATTCGCATGGAAGATACTTTTGATAATTGGCGCGGTTTGGTTGACATGGTACACATGCAAGATTTTCAATGCCGATTTCGGAACATGGCTGTCTATTGTTATCGGTCTTATCGGTATAGCAGGACTGTTCTTCAATTTTTTCAGCAGAGATATTACAAAGCATAAAGAACGGTGTGAAAAAGCAAGGAACAAAAAATTGTGACTCAGAGAATACGCCCTGCAATTTATAAGGCCAAGCTATTTTTCCTTCATGCTATAATTTTTCAACACACAATCACAAACACAGGAGGCAATCATCATGTTCAACGGTGAAAATTTCCTCACCGCAAAAGGCGTAACCCTCCAGCGCGAAATCTCCGGTGAAAATAAATTATGGGTGCGTCTCTTTCTTCAGGGCGAGGGAGTCGTCAGTCTCACGTCAAAAAATTTCAGGGGAGACTCAGAGCCGTTTATATGGGCAGTATACTCCTTCAGGAAAATGGCAAGGAGCGCAAAATATCTCGTTGATGACATTGACGTGAAGGATGACATGTTCCGCCTGAGACGAAGCCGCGAGACTATATTGACCGCTCAGAAATGGGCCGCCCTCCTCGCTAAATTCATGCCTCACGAACAGCCCGATGATGATTTGCTGAACATACTTTACTGGAACATGAAGCTGCTTGCGACTCCTCCTGTGCCTTTCAGCGTCCCGGACTGGCGTTTTCTGTGGCAGTGGATAGAATTATGGGGATTAGCTCCCGATATAGTAACTTTTCACGAGGCAAATAATTTCAGCAGGGACGAAATACATTTAATGATACAAGTATCAACACTGAACGCAGACGGAGTAATCAGACTTTTCACAGTTCCGTTAGCCATAAGAATACGCGAAAATATTTTTACTGTAGCCGCAAAACTCGCCGCAAAATTTCTCCGACAGATATGAACCGAATAGCCTCAATTACTCCGCCCGACTCCCAGGCCATGAAAGCCGCCCACGAAATTCAAGCCTCACTCGCAAAACCTTCCGGCAGTCTCGGAGAACTCGAACAAATCACAGTCAAACTCGCAGGAATCACAGGACACGCAAAAAACCCAATCCCCCGGAAAATTATTTGCCTATTCGCCTCAGATCACGGAATCTACGATGAGGGAGTCTGCTCTTCTCCGCAGGAGTTTACCCGGAAATTGATGGAGCTTTACGCAGGGAGTCAGAATGCCGCGATAAATATTCTTTCACGCCAGGCAAATGCAGAGTTACGGCTCTATGATCTCGGAGTCAAAAATCTTGCCCCCCGTCAAAATATAATCACCCGAAAATTTCTGCCGGACGGGACAGCTAATTTCCTTCATGGTCGTGCAATGTCTCCTGAAACAGTGAGGGCTGTTATCTCATTCGGGATTGATGTCGTACGTGATTTGCGCTCTGAGGGATTCGGGCTAATCGGCACAGGCGAGGCCGGAATGGGAAACACGTCCCCTGCCTGCGCGTGTATCATGGCCGGGACTGGGACGCATGATGCCTCACTTGTCGGACGCGGGGCGGGACTCGATGACGAATCATTTTCCCGCAAGAAGAGAGTCATACTTGACGCGCTGAAGCTCCACGCTCCGAATCTCTCTGACCCCGTAAACATTCTCTCATGCATCGGAGGTCTCGACATTGTCGCGATTACGGGAATATTTCTCGGCGGTGCTGTGTATCACGTTCCTGTTGTTGCTGACGGGGTAATATCGATTGCCGGGGCATTGATGGCGTATATGATTGAGCCGCTGACACGGGAATATATGTTCACGTCCCACGAGTCGCAGGAGCCTGCATATTTTCACGCGCTGAAGGCTATGAATCTTTCAGCCCCCCTGAAGCTGGGAATGAGATTAGGCGAGGGAACCGGGGCGGCAATAATGATGCAGATAATTGATGACGCAATCGCTATAATTAACAGCATGGCAAAACTTCAGGAGCTTACCCCTCCCGGCCTCCCCTAAATTATGGGAGGGAGAAAATTATTGAGAGGAGAAATATTGTTATGAAAGAAATATTAGTAGTGGACTGCCAATATGATTTTATTGACGGCTCATTAGCCTGCGGGCATTCGGAGGAAGCTGTGAAGAACATCATCACATTTATCAACAAGAACCCAGACGCAAAAATCTTCTACTCAGCCGACAATCACAGCGCGAAACATTGCAGCTACATTCCCAACGGCGGAACATGGCCGATACATTGCCAGGCAAAGACTCACGGCGCGGAGCTTCACGAGTCATTTACTCGCGACATCAATAACCCTTCACAGCGTCCGAACGAGTACACGACATACTACAAGGGCGAAGATGATTCAGTCGAGGAATATTCAGCATACGAGGCCAAAAATATCGCCGGGGAAAAGTTATGCGACATTCTTGGGCGTGAAGTTACCGTTACGGGAATCGCTACAGAATTTTGCGTGAAGGAGAGCGTTATTGCCCTCATAAATTCCGGGCGGAAAGTTACGGTTAAGGCTGACATGCTCGGATGGGTTGACGCGGAAAATCACAAGAAGACTCTTGACGAGCTTGCGAAAATGGGCGCGGTGATTGAATGATTAACACTGTGATATTTGACATAGGCGGAGTCCTTGTTGATTTCGACTGGGAGGGCTTCATTCACCGAATGTTCCCGGGACGCAGGGAATTAATCGCGGAGCTTGACGAGGCTGTCTGGGGTAATAGGCGGTGGGACAGGCTTGACGCGGGCGACGACCCGGAGGAAGTTTTCACGGACATAATCGCCCATGCTCCCGGCCATGAGTCAGAACTCCGAAAAGTTTTCGCCAACGTCGGCGACACCCTCAAGAAGAGACCTGCGACCCCCGTTTGGCTGAAGGACGTAAAATCGCGGGGCTATCGTGTGCTTTACCTGTCGAACTACTCGCGCTACGTCATGAGCTGTAACCCTGATGTTCTCGACTTCCTGCCATTGATGGACGGGGGTATATTTTCGTGTGATGTGCGTATGATAAAGCCTGACCGGGAAATCTACGAGGCTTTAGCGGTGAAGTATAATCTTGTGCCGTCTGAGTGTGTCTTCATTGATGATCTTGAACGTAATGTGAAGGCCGGAAGGGATTTCGGGTATCACGCGATTCAGTTCGTAACACTGAGGCAGGCTCAGGAAGATTTGAACAGGCTGTTAGAGGAGGAGAAGTAACAGTGAAAAGTTTGCGCGTAAATTTGTGGGTAACAGGCGGAATATTAATCGTCATGGGCGTGTTGATGATGCGTTATCCAGTCGAGGCGATAATGACGGCGGGAATGATTCTCGGCATCGGAATAATCGCGACGGGAATCAATCACATATCGGCGTGGTATTTCTTCAGGCAGACTCGCTTTCTTGTGGCGGGATTTCTTGACATCATCGCGGGGCTTGCGCTGGTGATTCAGCCGGGTATTAGCGCGTTCCTGATTCCGTTCGTGATTGGCCTGTGGCTTTTCTCTGAGGGAATAAGCCGGACATGCGCGGCGTTCTGGCTGGGCGGGGCAGAGATTCCCGGCTGGTGGATGGTGCTAATCAGCGGGCTTGCTATGACGGCGTTCGCGGTGATGATGTGCGTTGCGCCTCTGAGCAGTACATTTTCGGTGATGATGATTCTTTCGGGGGTGCTGATTGCGTCAGGGGTGCTTGCGGTGATTGAGGGCTTTGTGACTCCGCGTTAGGCGTTCAGAATTTGAGCGTGAAATTTTGCCGTCCCTCTGTGAAATTCGGGGGGCGGTTTTTTTTTTGCGTTTGTTATAATTGGAGCGTCCAAAAATTTTTACGTAAAAGGCAGGCGCGTAACATGAAATTTTCCGTCAAAGTTCTTCTCCTCCTCATTGTGTGATTTCTGCGTGTTTTACTTATCCCGGTGGGGGGGGGGGGGGTATTAAGCCTCTCACACGCGAGTGAAGCACCGTCAGAAGTTTCTGCAGAACAGAATCAAGAAGGCTTCTTCAGCAAAACAGCAGGCATTATTTCTTCATTCTTCAGCTGGTCGATCAGCACGTTCGGAAATACGGCAGGAAAAATTTTAGGCTGGCTCGGAATCGGAACACCCGCATTATTTCTTCTCTGGATCGTCAAAAAGATCATCGGCCATTTCTTTCACAAACATGTAATCATTCCGGCGAAAAAAGCTGTCAACAAACATACAATGAGCACGTACGGCAAAAACGTATTTGCTAATGAGAATGTAGAGATAAAAGCTCCAAGACCATCCTTAACGGAATGGGACATCAGATATATCACCGGGAAATATGGCGCAACAGAGAAGGATAACGAGACTTACGATCATCAAGAAGTATATACGGAATGGCAGTACGGTGTAGCAACGTGGTACTTTGTGTATTTCTGCGATGACGGCATTCACGCGCGAAAAGGATTATTTTCTGACGAACGTACATTCATGGACTATGATACGTTAAGGGAAGATGATACAACGATGTCCTTTCTTCAAATGTGGTTTGATGATTATCCGGGAGAATTTTACAATATGCTATGGGAGCTTCACGAGGCTTAAAGATTTTTCGTTGCGCTATAATGTGCGTGTAATGCAAATCTTAAGGAGGCATTTTTCATGCAGTACGGAAAAATTGAAGCTCTCTTAGGCTCAGAGGCCGAGTCGCTCCTGACTCACGAATGCAAAACCATCAGCAAAGATATGCTCTCACTTCCCGGCCCGGATTTTGTTGACCGCGTAATCAGCATGTCCGACCGCCCTGTACCTGTCATGCGCGCAATGCAGACTCTTTTCTCACATGGCCGTCTCGCAAACACCGGGTATATTTCGATTCTTCCTGTCGATCAGGGCATAGAGCATTCAGCAGGCGCGTCATTCGGCCCGAACCCGATATATTTCGACCCTGAGAACATCATAAAGCTCGCTATTGAGGCAGGCTGCAACGCTGTGGCAACAACTCTCGGCGTTCTCGGCGCAACTTCACGCAAATACGCCCACAAGATTCCGTTCGTCCTCAAGCTGAATCACAATGAGCTTCTCACTTACCCGAACCAGTTCGACCAGGTATTATTCGCGTCAGTCGAGCAGGCGTACAATCTCGGAGCTGTGGCAGTAGGCGCGACAATCTATTTCGGCAGCCCTGAGTCAACGAGGCAGATACAGGAGATCTCAAAGGCATTCCATCAGGCTCACCAAATGGGAATGGCGACAATTTTATGGTGCTACCTGAGAAATTCCGCGTTCAAAGTCAAGAACGGCGACAAGGTTACGGACTACCACGCCTCAGCAGACTTAACCGGGCAGGCCAATCATCTCGGTGTTACGATTGAGGCCGACATCATCAAGCAGAAATTACCCGAAAACAACGGCGGCTATCCCGCAATGGGCAAAGGCTACGGCAAAACGTCAAAGGAAATGTACGACAAGCTCACGACAGATCACCCAATAGATTTGGCGCGCTATCAGGTCGCAAACTGCTACATGGGCAGGGCTGGTCTCATCAATTCGGGCGGGGCTTCCGGCGAAAATGACCTCGCGCAGGCAGTACGCACAGCCGTAATCAACAAGAGAGCCGGCGGAATGGGACTCATTCTCGGCAGAAAGGCTTTCCAGCGTCCAATGTCTGAAGGTGTGCAGATCATCAACGCAGTACAGGATGTATATCTCTGCAAGGAAATCACAGTAGCGTAAAAGACGATAAAATTTCCGGCCTCCTCTGAAAATATCGGGGGAGGCTTTTTTGTCGGCTCAATGCTGATATAATCATGTCAAAAATTTCTGACGGCTAAGAGATTTTTTCACTCTCTGACCCTGAAGAAGGAGGGCAAAACTATAATGTACAATCCATCATCGCCACATGCTGACGACTTCATTAATCACGAGGAAATACTAGACACGCTCATTTACGCCGAGTCGCACAAAAACGACAAGGCACTAATCGACTCGCTCCTCGAAAAAGCAAGGCCGAAATTCAACGCTAACGGCTGCACATGCTCAGGGCTGACTCACCGCGAAGCCTCCGTGTTACTGGCGTGTGAAGACCCCGAAATCATCGCAAAAATTTACAGCGTCGCAGAGGAAATCAAGCAGGCTTTCTACGGCAACAGAATCGTACTGTTCGCGCCCCTGTACCTGTCGAATTACTGTATCAACGGCTGCCTTTACTGCCCGTACCACACAAAGAACAAGACAATCCCCCGCAAGAAATTAACGCAGGACGAAATCCGCGCAGAGGTCATAGCACTTCAGGACATGGGACACAAGCGTCTTGCGATTGAGGCGGGAGAAGACCCCGTGAATAATCCGATAGAGTACATACTCGAAAGCATTGCGACGATCTACAGCGTTCACCACAAGAACGGAGACATACGCCGCGTGAACGTCAACATTGCCGCAACGACTGTAGAGAATTTCCGCAAACTGAAAGAGGCCGGAATAGGGACGTACATATTATTCCAGGAGACGTACAACCGAAAACGCTACGAGGAATTGCACCCGACCGGACCCAAACATGACTACGCATATCACACGGAAGCACACGACAGAGCCATGCAGGGCGGAATTGATGACGTAGGACTCGGAGTCTTGTTCGGGCTTGAGGGGTACAAGTACGAATTTGCGGGATTGCTCATGCACGCGGAACACTTAGAGGCCGTTTTCGGAGTCGGGCCTCACACGATAAGCGTACCAAGAGTGAAGCCGGCAGATGACATTGACCCGGAGGAGTTCAACAACTCTATACCCGATGAGATATTCACGAAAATTGCGGCGTGTATCCGTGTCGCCGTTCCCTACACTGGGATGATAATTTCGACACGCGAGAACGAAAGAGTCCGGGCGAAAATGTTACAGGTAGGGATCTCGCAGATTAGCGGAGGCTCGCGGACATCAGTCGGAGGATATACGACAGAGGAAAGGCCGCATGACACAGAACAGTTTGACGTGTCGGATCAGCGGACGCTTGACGAGGTTGTGCGGTGGCTGATGGAACAGAATCATATTCCGTCATTCTGCACGGCGTGTTACAGGGCTGGGAGAACGGGAGACAGGTTTATGTCGCTCTGTAAGTCCGGGCAAATCCTCAACTGCTGCCACCCGAACGCCTTAATGACCCTCACGGAATACTTAGAGGATTACGCCTCGCCGGAGACAAAGCGAATCGGCTATGAGATGATAGCGCGAGAGCTTGAGAGAATCCCCCGCGAGAATGTCCGGGAAATCGCACGACAGAATATCGAGGCCATGAGAAATGGTAACGCAAGGGACTTCAGGTTCTAGCCTTAACGAAACACCGTCAGGCGAACGGGTACACATTGCCTTTTTCGGACTCAGGAACGCCGGAAAATCGTCCCTCGTCAACGCCGTAACAGGTCAGAATCTCGCGATAGTCTCAGATGTCAAAGGCACAACAACAGACCCCGTCCGCAAGGCTATGGAGTTATTGCCTCTCGGCCCTGTCGTGATTATTGACACGCCCGGACTCGATGATGAGGGCGAATTAGGCGGGATGAGAGTCAAACGCGCCATGAATGTGCTTGCGAATTGTGATGTGGCTGTGCTGGTTCATGATTCGACGCAGGAATTTTCCCCGGCTGAGTCTGACCTGCTGAAACTTTTTGACGAGCGTAATTTACCGCATATAGTTGCGTACAACAAAGCCGATTTGATTGCCGCCCCCCCCTTAATTCCCCCTACTGAAGTATTACCCCCCTTAATCCCCCCTAATTTAGGGGGGACACGGCTTGCCGAGAGGGGTCATGCTTCCCAAGAGGGGAGGGAGTGCGAGCAGAAGAGGGGTAATGTTCTCTACGTCAGCGCGACAACAGGCGAAAATATCACAGCCCTGAAGGAACGTATTGCACTCCTCGCAAAGAAAGACGCGCCCGAAAAGAGACTCGTTGCTGACCTCCTCAAGCCCAGCGATATTGTGATTCTCGTTGTCCCTGTCGACAAAGCAGCCCCGAAAGGCCGTCTCATTCTCCCTCAGCAGCAGACTATACGCGACATTCTCGACTCGCATTGCTCGTGCTTAGTGTGCCAGGACTTACAGCTTCCGGCCATGTTCGACTCCCTGAACGCAAAGCCCGCAATAGTCATCACGGACTCGCAGGTTTTTTCACGGGTTGACGCTGTTACGCCGAAAGATATTCCGCTGACATCATTCTCGATACTTTTCGCACGGTACAAAGGAGATTTGCGGACTCTTGTTGACGGTGCAAAGAAACTCTCACAGCTTCATGACGGCGACAGGGTATTAATCTCGGAAGGCTGCACACATCACAGGCAGTGCGGGGACATCGGAACGGAGAAGATTCCCGAATGGATACGGAAATATTCAGGGGCAAGGCCGGATTTCTCGTTCACTTCCGGCGGAGAATTTCCCGACATCGACACGCTGAGGGAATATGCGCTTGTCGTTCACTGCGGAGGCTGTATGCTTAATGAGCAGGAAATGAAATCACGACTCACCCGCGCAAGCATGGCCGGAGTCCCAATCGTCAATTACGGTGTCGCAATAGCCGAAATGCACGGGATATTACGCCGGAGTCTTGAGCCGTTCGGACTGTAGCAGGCGCAAAAAAAATCCCCGTCCTGAATCTGCGGGAAGGGGATTGATTCTATTCTGTGATTTCCGGGCTTAACTCAAGTATTCCGTCGCCCAGCCCCTGATATGTTATCTGCCAGCCTTCGGAATCATTGGTATAGTTCCAGAAATTTCCGCGCCGCCTCATTTCCGGGAGGCTGTACATTTCTGTTATCATGTTCACAAAATTTTCATGCGTCATATTCTTTGCGTCCAAGTCGCTCTGCCTGATACGTATTGACGCGACTCTCATGTCATCCGTGAATGATATGCAGTCTTCCGTAATGCGGGTATTCGTTCCCCTGAAGTTTACCGTCTCGACTCCTGCTTTCTCGATTTCCGCAAGAAGGTCTAACAGTTTCATGTTCTCATTTTTTAGGCGGTAAAATCCTCTTGCCGCACTCACAATCCTGAACTCGGTAATCTCTTTGTCTTTGCCCGTGAATAATATTGACATGCTTCCGGTCTCTGATGGTTTTTTGCCGGGTATCCTTTCGCTGTTTATATCAAGCGTGAACGGAACACCCCGGAGATTTGCGCGCCACCTGACTATATCGCGCAGGGACATTTTCATGCCTAATCTTGTTCCCGCGACTCTTGGGCCGAAACCGCTCATGTTTTCCCTGAACGGGTCAATAGAATATGACGGCCTTGCGGGAATTACTGAGAGGAAAAATAGCAACAACAACAATTTTGCGTATCTCACTGATATAAGCACTCTCCTTTTTTCAGAATACATTGATTGACATTATCCTTTAATTTATCATACTGCTGTGAAATTTCAAAGAATGCGGGCTATAATCTCCCGTAACATTTTCAGGAGGCGTTAATCATGACTGAGGTAGAAATTCTGCGGATGAGGCTTGAAGAAGTTACGCGGGAAAGGGACGAGCTTAGGTGGGAGCTTGAAGCTCTGAGGAGGACTCCCGCTCACACGTCAGAAGCCGTTGAAGAATGGTTTGAGCGCGGATTCTACTAGTATCACTTCATGAGGAAGTCAGCCGCGATTTTTGCCGCGATATTCTCGAACCCCGTGAAGCCGTCCCGTGAATGAGGCACACAGACCCGGTGAATTTCTCGGCGGTCTGATATATCGGGAGAGTCTGAGCCGTCAATATATATTCGCGCCCTATGCTGTAGCTGTCAATCGTCAAATTCTCAGTCTCAGCGAAAACTGACCCTGCCATGAGCATAACAACAAACAGCACCGCAAATATTTTCCTCATGAATTTTCCCTCCGTGTGAAAATTTCTGCATGAAGTATATATCCCTATGGCTGATTCATGAACAGCGGAATGATAGAATCTCAGTCAAAAACAGGAGGCATAGCTAGATAGGCAAATAGTATAAAACCGTGAGAAAAAGAGTTCTGAAAACCACACTTGACAAAATTATAAAGGAGGGTTAATCTGCTGCGCAATGTCAGGTGCTGGACAGGCATTACCAATCCATAGAAATATGGCTACCTCCGGCTAGGGGGGAAGTTAAAGCCTCTGGACTGCTGAAC
>JAFYBQ010000023.1 GCA_017540085.1 Synergistaceae bacterium
AAGGGCTTGATATATCGTTTTGTTGAGTACTTGATGATTTAACGACCAAGCCATCAAGCCAGACGACAGGATAAACAGCCTCCAGAGGTCTGTCACGCCACTGCTCAACTTCCTCATTGACGACATCAGTCACTTTTGAGATCAGCGAAGGCGATACATCAACGTGGTACAAGTCCTGTAAAGTAGCCTGAATATCTCTTGTAGTCATGCCCTTTGCGTAGAGGGAGAGGATAGCTTCTTCGAGCATAGCAGATTTAGTGGAGCGTTTAGGAATAATCTGAGGCTCAAAAGTACTGTGCCTGTCTCTAGGAGTGGACAGTTCAAGGTGGCCTCTTCACAAAGTTATCAAACGCTGAATCAGATATTTCACCTTCTGCTTTGAACGGTTTCAGCAGATTCTGCGGAAAATCTCTTCCCTCTGTGTCTTCAAGCTCGTACACAAACGATACCGGACCGAATGTCCGCAATATAATCAGTGGCCTTGCTCCCGGCTTTGGAGTCCGTCCAAACTCTTTACGCCATTCTTTGACGCTTGCAACGTATTTGCTGCCCGGTTTCTGAATCCTAATCAGCATTGCGTTATACGGGGCTATGTTCCTGAAACGCTTTATGAAGTCTAACAGCTCCATATAGTTTTTGCTTGAGCGGTAAGACCTCACGTCCTGAAAAAGCCTGTCAAGCTCCGGGATATTATTCTGTCCTTGCATTATTTCTCCTCCTTGTCATTCCCGAAAACAGCAAGCCAGACGCACGGCGGAGTCTCTGAAGTCCTGCTGACCCTGTGCCGGAAATGCGCCGGAAGTATCACCCAGTCCCCCGGAGTCATCTCAAGAGTCCCCGTCTCAAACTCAAGCTCCGCGCTCCCCTGCAACACCGCGACAAACTCCCATTCCGTTTGGTCGTACCAGAATCCCGGCGGCGAAACATGGCCGTGCGAGATTATGCGCTCGACACGAGTCCCGCCGGCCTTCCCCGAAATTATTTTCTCGGAAAATTCTTCCTCCTCTTTTGTTACGGGTGTGAATAAATTTCCGCGCCTCACGATTTTCTCCTGCGAATGAATACCATCAACCCCGCAAGAATCACCGCTCCCATTCCGCCGTTACAGCTCCCGCCCGATGACCCTGCACCCCTGCCGGAAGCCTGAAGCTGTGCGTCAAGAATCGCCGTAGCCGCAGCTCTGTCAGCAGATTTCAGCATTCCTATCTCCGCGCCGTGTCCGTAATTCGCCGTGAACACTCTCACATTCGGGTTGTCTGTAACATCTTCAATCCTCACGGTGTACCAGGGATCCGAATTTCCGTAAATCATTACGACTTTCGAGTCTGTCGTGTGAGACCACCTGCGTATATTGTCGTTTAGTGTTCTGTCATAGCTCAGTGTAGCGAGCAAATGCGGCTTTATGTTAGCCCTTGCGTCATAGCCGGGTTCGTCTTCCTCTTTGAATTTGAGAGTGAGTCTTTCACTTTCGGCAGCCTCGCGGAAATACTTTAACATTATCCCGTACGCGCCGTTCTCTTTATGAACCTGAACCTGATACGCATAATCCTTACCAACGCGGTTAGCTTTTGTTTTTCCCCCGCCGCCTGTGTCGCTGGCTGAGTCATTTTCCCTGAGAAGTCTAAGCATTGCCCGGAGATATAATTCTTTGTCGCGGCTTGCTGACTTTGGCATGTTCAATACTGCGTCGAACGAGGCAAAATTTTTGTCATACTGCCACATACTCACAGGAATATCTACAAGCTCCGCCTCGTAGCGAATATCATATGATGGCATATCGTCAGCCGAAATATAAACATCCTCGCTCCCGTAAGGAACATCATCCGATATTAGCTTGAAGTACCTGGGCTGAATGTATTTCCGTTCCCTTATCATCTCAACAATGTACTTCATCGCAATGTCCCGGTACTGTTTCGCTTTGGCCTCTCCGTAACGCTCATTGCCGATTGACGTGAATACAGCCTCAGGAAGCCTGTTATCCTCCGGGCCGTAACAGAGCGGGGCAACATACGGAACATAGACATCCGCGTCATTCGGGTAGAAGTACGCAAAAATATTCGCTGTCTGTCCTCCCTTGCTGATTCCAGTGAATGCCCATGTCCCCGAAAATATTCCCCGCAGCTGCTCCATTACGTTATGGAAATCATTTGCGGCGTTCTCGTTGGTGAGATGCTCCCACATGGCCGGAACATCATCGGACAGTCCCGCAGGCATTGACTCGCCGTAATACCTGTACTCAAAGCTGATGAAATTGGCGTTGTACATTCTCGCAAGCTCCACACGGTCATCTTTCGGGAAATAGCTGTCATTGAGATTGTAGCCGCCGACATACGCGACATTGACATTATCCCGGCTCTGATAGCCAATCTCGACTCGCTGGAGGAATTTCCCGCCGTCCGGATTATTCCAGTCTATTGGCTGCTCGAACCACGCTATATATTTCTCCCTGAAAGGAACATTGCCGCTTTTGTCCGGGGACTGCGTGATAACGTCAACAGATACGACACCTTCAAGCCTCATCAGCTCATCGCGGAATGACTCTGCCGCCTCCGACACCGTACACAAAGAAAACAACACAAGCACAAGAATATATTTCCTCATCGCAATATTTCTCCCTTCAGATTATCGCAGAATGTCCCGGAGTATTACCGCTAGTTTCTCCGGGCTGTCTGTCTCGTCAAATATTCGCCCGTTCACCGAAAGTTTCACGAACTCCGCGGCGTTTTTGGCTTGGTGATTGTCCATAGCTCCCGGCCAAGGCACTGTTACCGCAGGCATTTTCCACTTCATGACCTCAGCGAGGGTTGAGCCTCCTGACCGGCACACAAGGACATCGCACACAGAGTAGAACGGATTCATGTCCCACTGCGGCGGGATAAAATGCTTGTTCCCGTCATCGTGTCTTTCTTTTGCTGACAGGAATATGAACTCAAACTCCGGGCATAATTTTGCGGCTCTCATTAATATTTCGCTTAAAGGCCCGCTCCCTAATGACCCCCCCGCAACGCCGACAATTTTCGCACCCTCACGGACATTTACGCCCAGTAGTCTCAATGCCTCATCACGCGGAATCCTCACAGGCTCACGCGCAGGAGTCCCGGTGTACGTGAATGACTTTATCCCCTCGCAGACAGGCCAGCCCGTAATGATTCGCGCACCCATTTTCGCGGCGATTCTCGCGACTCTTCCTGCTACTGTGTTCTGTTCGTGGAGCGTTACGGGGATTCCCTTCAGCTTTGCGACTATCAGCGGGGCGAACGATATATATCCCCCGAACAAATATATTTCGTCCGGCCTGAACTCCCTAATGTATTTCGCGGTCATTGATACGGACTTGAAGACATCAGCAATACGCCCGATGATTTTCGCGGGTGATTTCGTTCCCATTGGAGACCCGGCAAGGGGGAGTATTACGGGGTCAATCCCTGCTGAGTGATATATATCCGACTCAAGTTTCCGGGAACCGCAGAGCCACGACACAGAGTCGCCCTTTTCCTGAAGGCTTTTCCCGAACACTATCGCCGGGAATATATGCCCGCCCGTACCGCCTGAAGCTATCAGTATGCGTTTCATCAAAAAAATTGCGCCGGATACCCCTTGCTTTAGCTATGAGGATGAGACGCAACTTCTCTCCTTTCTGTTAAATATGTGTGTCTTTTAACTATCAGCCTCAGCTTCTTATAACTTATGCCTGCTGATATTTTTTCTCCGTTGAATCCTTTGACATAAAAACTTCCGCTTGTCCTTCTCCCGAATATAAATCCTGTCTTGCCCTTGTAGATTACTTTGTCAAACAATCTGAAACCAAATACAACATACGGTGTCTGATTGCGTTTCCTTATTCCTCCTTTGATAAAATTCGTCTTGTGGATTTGACGGTTATGCTTTCGTACCTGCTTGTGATACCAGTAGTACGGCAGTCTTTCAGCCTCAAAATTTCCTGCTATGCAGTATGCGTCAACATAATGCTCTTTAGGCAGTCCTAAGCGTATTCTGTTATTCTTCGTCAAATAACCATATGTATTATGCACATCGGGATAAATCTCTCTCAGCTTATCCAGTAATGCCCAGCGCATTATTCCCATAAAACTGGCTTCCTTGAAACTTTGCCATCGCTTTTGCGCCAGCTTGATTTTCCCAGCGTGATATGCTTTATGGCATGTCTCACACAACGTTATGAGATTGTTCGGTGCGTCTCCTCCTGTCTTGCGGCTCTCTATGTGGTGGACATTGAGAATTTTGTCTCCGCTCTTGCCTTTGCAGTGCTGGCACGTATGATTATCTCGAAATAGCACATACTCTCGGACATTCCAGAAGTCTAACTGCTCTCCTTGCTGATACTCTGCTCCTTCTATTTCTGGATTTCTTATCTTCTGTATGTCGAATGAGGCTGTCTCAATGATAATCTTTGTTACTGGCAGTATGCGACGGACTTTTTCAATCACCGATATATGTGCATTAATTCTATTCTGCACGGACGGTGCTAACCAGCCTTCAGGCTTCTTGCGGTTATCAAAACGGGATTTGCGGTAACGTGTTTTGCGGCTTCTCCTTCCACGCCGTAATTCTCTGCGTGTTGATATTAAGTCAACTATATCCGTTCTTAACTCAACATCTGCTGAATATAATTCTTTGCGCTTAGTGCTTGCCGAAAGTCCTAT